>NZ_KV826433.1:0-42111 GCF_001835915.1 Streptococcus sp. HMSC034E12 | reverse complement strand
CTAATTCTACAAACTCTTACCACTTAGATCAAACTAAAATAAATTTCCCTTGACTTCTGCTCGCAGACTTTCCAAACTTTCAATGCCATACTTATCCATAACTTTAGGTAGGTTATCAATGATATTAGGACAAGCATAAGGGTCAGTGAAATTTGCCGTGCCAACACCAATAGCTGATGCTCCCGCAATAAACATTTCAATGGCTGCTTCTGCTGAATCTACTCCACCCATACCAATGATTGGCAAACTGCTGGATTGGGCTACCTGACGAATTAACTTTAAGGCAACGGGAAAAACAGCAGGACCTGACATCCCACCCGTTCCATTTGCAATAATGGGTTTTCTGCTTTTTAAGTCAAACCGCATGCCAACCAAGGTGTTAATCATAGTAAAGCCCGTTGCTCCTGCAGCTTCAACTGCTATAGCTATCTGCGTAATATCTGCTACACTAGGTGTCAATTTCACATAGACCGGCACTTCCGATACATCTACTGCTGCCTTCGCAGCCTCGTATGCCAAATCCGGCACCTGCCCAATCAATAATCCTCCATTGCCATGATCCACATTAGGGCAAGAAATATTGAGTTCGATTGCTTTAACGTTTGGTGCTTGAGAAATTTTTCCCGCAACAAAAGCATATTCTTCATTAGAAAATCCAGCAACATTAGCAATAATCGGCAGATTAGGATAATGTTGAGCCAACCAAGGAAGCTTTTCTGCTAACACCACATCTACACCAGGATTTTGCAAACCAATAGCATTGAGCATACCAGCTTGTGTTTCCGCCACGCGCGGTGTCGGATTGCCAAAACGAGGATTCTGCGTGCTTGCTTTAATCATGATTGAGCCAAGCACATCTAGGTCATAATATTTGGCATATTCCTGACCAAAACCAAAACAGCCCGAAGCTGGAATGATTGGATTTTTCAGTTCCAATCCCGGAAGAGAAACTGCTAAACGATTTTTCGACATGTTCACCTCCTACATCAAGACTGTGCCAGTCGCAAAAACTGGACCGTCTTCACAGACACGCTTATTGACTGATTGATCCTCACCAGCCACATGAAGTACGCAAGCATAGCAAGCCCCCATTCCACAAGCCATTCGTGACTCCATAGAAATGTAAGCTCGCGGATGACTACGAAATGTTTCATCAACATATTTGAGCATACCAGGGGCACCGCAAGCATAAACCGCTGTAAAACTTTCTGGCAACTCATTCACAACAGAGGAAACATAGCCTTTGCGACCATAAGAACCGTCATCTGTTGTTACGATGACACGACCGTATTTTTTCATCTCTTCTTCCAAAATAACGGCGGCTTTTGTTGCAAATCCAAAAACCGAAGTGACCTTGACCCCTTTACTATGTAATTCTTTTGTTACTTGTAGTAAAGGCGGAACACCAATACCGCCTCCTATGATTAAGGCTGTATCTTCAATGTCCAAACCAGATAAATCAAACCCATTTCCTTGAGGACCCATGACATCCAACTGAAAACCCTTCTTCAATTTAGAAAAAATTTCTGTGCCTGCTCCTTCTATCCTGTAAATAATCCGACAGATTTTTCTCTCTTTATCAATCTCTGAAATTGAAATAGGTCGCCGTAGAAGCTTCGTATCATCTGGGACTCGAATATGTAGAAACTGCCCAGCCTTCATCTGGATAACCATTTCCCCTTTTAAATCCATAGCAAAAATTCGCGGAGCAATTTCCTCTTGATGCACAATGCTCATCTTCTCCAACATGATTTTTCCGAATCTTTTCTTACACGAACTACTTACCATTTCTACCTCATTTCTTTACCAAAAAAGACCTCGCATACACACGCAAGGCCTCACGAAAATAGAGAGCAGACTTGTTCCCACTCTTCCTTCACCTGAAACCTTGGAAGCCTCGCTGGACTTTCTTAAAGGTTAAATTTAACATATTTTACAACTTAACAAGTGTTTTGTCAATGCTAATGTGATAAAATAGGCTTATGAGAATTCAGCAATTACATTATATTATCAAAATCGTCGAAACGGGCAGTATGAACGAAGCTGCCAAACAATTATTCATCACCCAGCCAAGTCTGTCTAATGCTGTGCGTGATTTGGAAAATGAAATGGGTATTGAGATTTTCATCCGCAATCCCAAGGGCATTACCTTAACTAAGGACGGCATGGAATTTCTTTCCTATGCTCGTCAGGTAGTAGAGCAAACCCAGCTGCTGGAAGAACGTTATAAAAATCCCGTTGCTAACCGAGAACTTTTCAGCGTTTCCTCACAACACTACGCCTTTGTGGTCAATGCTTTCGTATCTCTGCTCAAAAAGAGTGACATGGAAAAGTACGAGCTCTTCCTGCGGGAAACCCGAACTTGGGAAATCATTGATGACGTCAAAAATTTCCGTAGTGAAATTGGTGTTCTATTTCTCAACAGCTACAACCGCGATGTCCTCTCCAAAATGCTAGATGACAATCACTTGATTGCCACTCATCTCTTTACCGCACAGCCCCATATCTTTGTCAGCAAGAGCAATCCTCTAGCAAAGAAAAAACTGGTGCAATTAGCTGATCTAGAAGATTTTCCTTATCTGAGCTATGACCAAGGCACCCACAATTCCTTTTACTTTTCAGAAGAAATCCTATCCCAAGAACACCATAAAAAATCCATCGTTGTCAGTGACCGAGCAACCCTTTTCAATCTTTTAATCGGTCTTGACGGTTACACTATCGCAACTGGTATTCTCAACAGCAATCTCAACGGTGACAATATTGTTTCCATTCCGCTAGATATTGATGACCCTATTGAGCTAGTTTATATCAAACACGAAAAAGCTAGCTTGTCTAAAATGGGGGATAAATTCATTGAGTACCTGTTAGAAGAAGTTCAATTTGATAAGTAAATCATAATCATATGTTCCACTCTTATATGTGATAAACAATGAAATTTTTTATGCTATATTTTCTCCTGTCGCTTTACAATAGGCTTGAACACCTTTATTGTATCGCGTTGGGAGTTTTTCTAGCATTTTCATTTCTCTGTGTAGCGATAAACTGTTATCCTATCATTTAAAATGGAATAAAATCATGCAATTAAAAATAGCACAAACTTTCTTACCATAGGTTTATGCTATTTTCTTCAATACATAGGTCTATCGCCGTCTGTTCTTGGCTTTGAAATGCCTAGACTAGCATAACTGTGTAAAGACGGTTCTTTTATGATACGAACAATCAAATCCGCAATACTTACTCTTGAAATGATTGTTCCCTTGTAAAACTCCCCTTTTTCTGTTAATTCTCCCACCTTAGCAAAATCATTGTTAGACAAATAAATCAAACGAGAAACTTGATTTTCTTCCATTGCTTTAACAATATTTGCTGCCATAGGCTCAAACTTTCCACCGAGATTGGCATAGACAATATCTTGACCTTTCATAGCTTTTGTCAAGGCTGCAAAATCATTGACATCCCCTTCAAGAACATCCACTCGTTCACCTGCAAGTGACTGTAAACGAGCACTTTTTCGCAAATAAAGCGTCAAATGTACATCTGTTTCCTGTAATAATCTTGAAATCACCAAACGAGCAATTTGCCCATTGGCTCCTAAAATAAGAACTTTCTTCATGCTATTAGTAACTTTCTAATCTTTTAATTGATGATATTCCTCGTCTGAGACGGCTTCACACCATTCATTTGATAAATCTTCCCCAGGAACACCAAGCGCTATATGACTGAACCAAAAATCTTTTTTCGCACCATGCCAATGTTTTACATTAGCTGGAATAACAACCACAGAGCCTTCAGATAAACTAACGGCTTCTTTTCCTTCTTCTTGGTACCAACCTTCATTCGGACTATGAAATGGATACAATTACACAATACAAATAAAAATGCACCCACCTTTAAGGTAATAAAAAAGAGACTTGACTAAAGTCTCTTAAAATATTTATTAATTATTAAGAGAGTATGATAAAAAGTCTGTAAATAAGTATTAATAAAAACCACTAGTTGAACTAGTGGTTTTTATTTTACATATAGTCGCCCCTCAGATTGTCCCCTAATTAATTTTGGATAATTTTAGGTCAGCCCCTCATTGTTGTTGGGAAAACCCTCAAAAATTTTGGATACTCCGTAAAAAGTCCTCCGACAACAATAATAAAATCTATATTTATTGTGTGTTTTATTTAATTTTAAAGTATGTTTATTTAATAGTTATTATCATTTCTTCTGCTACTTTATATATTTTTTGCGTATATATCCAATAAGTAACAGCAAAGAACCTGATATTAACACAAGCCACCCATATAAAGATAAATTCATTCCATCTCCTGTTTTTGGTAATTCTTTATTTGGTTTTTCAGGCGGTACATTTGGTGTTCTAACATTAGTTACTACATAACCGTCTTGAGCTGTTCCTGTAACAACACTTGTATAACCATTTCCTACAGCTTCTTCCTTGACTGTGTATTCAATCTTTTTGCCTGCCTTGTATTCATCAAGGTCTGTGAAAGTTCCTGTCCAGCTGTTTGCCTTTGTTAAAGTTAATGTCTTTCCACTTACTTCTTTTCCATCGGCTAGTAACTTGATTTTTACACTGTTTGGTCTTTTTCCGTCTTGGTTATTTCCATCTTCCCAAGCCTTTGTTACCTGTATACTTGTCTTTTCGGGTGTGTAAGAGTTCTTTACATCATATCCGTTGATTTCAGTTGAGTATCCTTCTACTGCTTCTTCTGAAATGGTATAGGTTATTTCTTGTCCGTTTTCGTACTTATCAAGTCCTTCAAACTTCCATTTCCAATCATCTGACTTCTTAACAACCTTTGAATCTATCTTTGTTCCGTTCTTTAACAGATTGATTGTGATTTCTTCAGGTCTCTTTCCGTCTTGATTGTTTTTATCATTCCAAGTCTTTTTACCTTCTACTTTTATCTTTTCAGGTTCTCTTGTATTTGTTACCTTATAGCCTTCTTTCATACTTCCAGTAATTACACTTACATAACCTTTTCCGACAGAGTCTTCTTTGATTGTATACTCAATCTTTTTTCCGTCCTTATACTCATCAAGGTCTGTAAACGATCCTGTCCAGCTGTTTGCCTTTGTTAAAGTTAATGTCTTTCCACTTACTTCTTTTCCATCGGCTAGTAACTTGATTTTTACACTGTTTGGTCTTTTTCCGTCTTGGTTATTTCCATCTTCCCAAGCCTTTGTTACCTGTATACTTGTCTTTTCGGGTATTCTAGTGTTAGTAACTATAAATCCATCTTTAGCTGTTCCTGTGATTTTCCCAGTATACCCATCTACTTTAACTTCCTTTATAGAGTAAGTTATATCTTTTTCACCCGCTTTAGTAGGTAAATCAGTAAAAGTCGTTTTCCAATTGTTTTTTTCACTTAATTGTCTGTTTTCAATTTCATATTCTTTATTTTCGATATTGGCAATTAATTTAACCGTAACTGATTCTGGGTGCTTTTGATTAACGTTATTATCATCTATCCATTTCTTTTCTACCGACACACTTGTCGTTCCTTCTGTACCTATAGTAACAGTACCATTGCTACCAATACCTCCACCTCGGGTATTTGATTTGTTGCCACTAATTAATACTTTTTCGAGATTTGAAGTTAATTCATTACCTTTTTCATCTGTGTGTAAAGCTATATATTCATTATTCTTACTTAGAATACCTTTATGCTTACTTTCAGCTAAAGGAGAATTGTCCTTATTTTTCCAATTGTATGCTACTCCTCCTAACATCCTTTTGGAAATATCATATTCTGGATCACCCCCATGAAGCCCTAGATACTTATTACATAAAATATAAATTTCATTAACATTTGATTCAGTCTTATTTCCATATATAGCAGCACCATTTGTCACATAAATTTTAGTTTTTGATATTGGACAAGAAGCATATCCCGCTCCCTCATATTTGGATTCATTGTCAGTAATTACTACATTAGTTAAATAAAGCTCACCGTTAGCGCCTTGAACATTATAATTATTATTCGCACCATTTACATAAATTCCACCACCGCCGAACATTTTGTCGGTAACTCCACTGGCATCCATTTGGTTATTGGTAATTCTTCCTCCAGCAATATAAGCCTTGGAAGCACCCCCACTATAATACTTTGCTTGAACAAAAATTCCACCACCAGCTGAACCTGCTGTATTACCATCAATTGTTCCACCACTCATTTTTAAGATATTTGAAGCTCCCCATTGATTTGAACCCAAACTTATTCCACCACCAATTTCGTTCGCATAATTATTTAATACCTTTGCGTCAGCGGACATATTTATAGTAGATCCCTCATTTGCAAGTATTCCACCACCTGCCGAATATTTTTGTTCACCATAATCATAGTCTATGACTAAATTCGATTTATTATTTTGAACAGTTCCACCGGAAAAATTCATTATGGACCTATATAAATAAATTCCTCCACCATATGTTGCTTGATTGTTTTCAACGCTTCCACCAGTCATATTTATGGTTGCACTTGAAGCATTAACTGCGCCACCTCGTGTTGCAGTATTCTGAATGTCCTTTATTTTGTTATTTCTTAATATAGCATTGTTACCAATATTCAGCTCTGATTTATCCTCAAGGCTTACAAGGGAATTTTCGATACCAATATTTTCGTCAGAATTTCCATCAATTGTTATATCAGTTAAGGTTGCCTTTTTACCAGCTCCCACCTTCAACAAATATTTGTTGAAGTCTTTTCCTCTTAGTATTTTTGCATTTGTTCCAGCTAGAGATATATCCCCCGCAATAGATGTTGTTCCAACTACGATAATTCTCTTTATTTTCTGATTGTTAGTAGCTATTTCCTTTGCCCGAGCAAAAGATTTGACAGCTCTGCCCAATTTCCCGTCTAAGCTATCATCGCCTGAAACACCATCTAAATATACATTGTTCCTTTCAGGATCAGCTTCGCCAATTTTAATTTCTTTTACAGTAATCAATTTTGCATCTTCGATTGAACCTGTATATGTTGCCTTTGGTGCAAGTCTTGGAATTTTCAGAATCATTTTTCCATCGGCTTTTTTAAGATATAAATCATAATGAAGTAGATATGGCTCCACCGGATTTCCGTCATCTTTATTATAATATTCTACTTCTACCTTGTTGTATGGAATCTTTATATCTTCAAAGGATATATTTCCATCCCAGTTGTAGCTCTCTGCCGTATATGTCATATTTTTTACAACTGTATTTGCTTCTCCCTCTATATGAAGCTCATGCTCAACAAGAAAATCTTTTAATGCCCATTCATCTCGGTCAAAAACCTTTTGTTCAGGGTCATTCAACCAATAATTTGTGTATGTTGCAAATATGCTATCAAAATCGGAAAAATCAGGACGAAACAATCTGAGATTAAGACTGTATTCATTATCCTCAGAATTGTTTTCGCCTTGATTATCCGCAAATGTTGTATATCCTGAAACCAGATGCCCTAAAAATAGCAGTGACACCAACATGATAGATAAAAGGAATCCCATTTTTCTGTTTCTTTTAACCATAATTGCCTCTTTTCCATTACATATCAACTTATTTAATGTAATTATACGAATATATTATATGACATAAATCACTTTATTACAAGCCCCATATGTCATTAATACAATACAAACTTTTTAATATTTCGCAAAATAATCTAATAGACTTAAACATCCATCTCCGTGCCAATCTCTTCATGACTTCCTACCATGATCTCCAACTGAACACTTGGAAAACGCTCTTTGAATTCAGCTAAAATCTGGGGCAGTACGCTTTCTGTCATTCCCCACAATAGACCTATCCGCATGGAAACTGGCTGTGTTCCTGTCAAAACTTGTGTATCAGCTACCAAGCCATTATAATCTTCTAGCAACCGTTGACTTTTTTGATAAAAAATTTCTCAGCTCTCGTTAAATGAAATCCGCGATTTTTGCGTTCAAAAAGGATCACCCCAAGCTCCTCTTCCAGCGACTTCATCTGTTGGGACATGACCGATTGCGAAATAAAATTTTCTTCTGCTGCTTCTGTAAAACTCCTGTACGAACAATATCCTGAAAATACGACAGCTGTTTAAAATTCATCCCATTTCCTCCTATACTTGCCTGATTTCATTATATCATGAAATGCAAAAAGCCTGTCATTCAAATGAACAGACTTTCATTAAAACTTGGTATATTACGCTTCTTTTACGACTAATTCTTCTCCTAATTGTGTGTAACGTTCTGCTTTTAAGTTCCTAATCGTCCACAAGGCAGCAAAGCTAATCAAATAAAGACTTGCTAGGAAAATCATAACCATTGAGACACTTGAAACATCTAAAATTTTCCCAATAATCACAGATGAAAAGCCTCCAATTGCTCGTCCGACATTTAAGATGACATTATTAGCCGTGGAGCGAATATGAGCTGGATACAATCTCGTAATCATCGCGCCATAGCCCGCAAACATTCCATTTACAAAGAAACCGACAATCGCACCGCCGATAATCATGGCCGGCATTGAATTGGCAAATTGGAAGAGGTAAACACACATAGAAGAAGCTAAAAGAAAGATTGAATAAACAAATCTTGGTCCCCATTTATCAAGGATTTGACCGAAAGTGAGCATTCCCAGACACATTCCCAAAATCGTTGAGACCATCCAAAGTGAGGAATCTTTTACAGAAATATGCAGGCTTGTTTGGATAATGGTCGGAAGCCAGTTCATCATCCCAAAATACCCAGCAATTTGTACCGTCGTCATGACCATCAGTGCTACCGTCTGAGCTGTTAGAGCTGGTGTTTTAAACAATTCACTCATTTTAACAGACTGGCGGCCTTCTGCTTTTAATTTCACATTCCCATTATCTCGGATATGATCATCGTCAATCGCTAGCATCATCCACAAAACCAAAGCAATAGGCGCAAGTCCAAAGAGGAAAAGGCCTTTCCAGCCAAGTGCCGGCGCTAACCAACCTGCTAAAAGTGCTGAAGTGATAGAACCAATCTGACCTGCAATTCCATTCAGAGATGAAATGCGTCCCATTTTTCCAACAGGAACAATTCCTGCCATGATCGCAATGGCAACTCCATACTCTCCGCCAACACCTATCCCAGCAATGAAACGCATGAGATAGAGATAATAAATATTTTGTGTAAAGTAAATCAGTCCTGTCGCCAATGAAAAAATAACAATCGTCCATTTAAAGACTTTGAACTTGTGATAACGGTCAGCCAGTATGCCAAAGAGCAAACCACCAACCAACATTCCTAGATTGGTAATCGTTGCAATCCAGCCCCCTTGGGCTCCTGTAACGCCCAATTCTGAAATGATAGACGACATCGAAAAAGCTAAGAACATGACATTTAAGTCGTCTGTTCCTGATGCAACAATTGCAGCAACTAATGCTCGCTTATTATTTTTGTCTAAAGACATGCACATTCTCCTTAATCGTAGCTCACAGACTACATTTATTAATTGAATACAGCCTTAAAAATCAAAAAGCTCAGGAAATCCTGAGCCAAAAGTTTACAGCAAAATAGTAGATTAGCGCACTAATCCATTTTAACGATTACTTTTATGCCTCACAGGACATGATTAAAGTTGTATTTAATTGTATTAAGTATAAGATAGATAAATAGATTTGTCAAGAGCTTTTAAAAAATAGTTTTGAACGACTTGTACTGCTCTCTACTCTCATTTTACAAGATAAATAAAAAATTGTACAATAACGATAGATGATACTAGTATTCATTTTACCTATAGTCAAAGCTGTCCAACTCATTGTTCAAAAAGGAGACATCATGCTGAATTTACAACACTTGGAGCAACTCATTGTTTTATCATAGGAGGGAACCTTGTCTAAAGCAGCCGACGTCCTACTCATCTCTCAGCCATCCTTAACTCGAAATATGCAAATGCTTGAAGATGAATTGGGAGTTATTCTTTTTGAGCGAAGAAAAAATAAATTAAGTTTCACGGAAACCGGTCATCAAACAGTTAAACTAACCCAAAAATTCCTGAAACAAAAACAAAAATTTCTCGATGATGTACAACATTTTGCATTAAAAGAAAGTATTATTTTTGGTGGTGTTAATGCACCGGGAGCCATCTTTGAACTGGAAAGTCGTATAAAAGAAAAGGGCTTGGAGCAACACATTCAAATTGAGCAAAAGACGAATGACGAATTGGAGAAAGCTCTGGACGATGAAAACGTTCACTTCATTGTAACAGACTATCCTATCAAAAAAGAGCATATTCTTTCCATGGATCTTTTCATGGAGCAACTTTACTTATCCGTTCCCTTGACTCACCCGTATGCCACACGAAAAGAGATAAAGCTTGCAGAATTGGCTAATTTGACTATGCTGCTGCGCTCGGATCTAGGCATTTGGCAGCCATTAGTCAATCAACTGACGCAAACAAAGTTTATTGTTCAAAAAGATCGGGCAGCCTTTGTTGATTTAGTAAATGCTTCTGCATTACCAACTTTTTCTACCAATATTACTCAACAAAACACTGAAGAATCCACTGTAAATAGCCAACGTATCCAGATTCCTATCTCGGACAAAGAAGCTACCAAGACTTTCTACATTTCCGTTTTGAAGAAGAACAAAGCTATTTTACAGGAGTTGGTGAAAACTAAATAGTCCATGCTCATGAAAAAAACAAGATATATTCACTATAAAATAAGATTATTAATCAACTCAATATCGTTCTAATATTAAAACTGAATAAGATGAAAAAGCCCAACTCAATCAAAATAAAAAGTTAGGCTTTTTCTTGGTACTATTGTTACTATTGTATTGTAAAATAAGATGATTAGTTAAAATACTTGCCCTTTATATACAGACCTATCACCAAAATATTTTCTAATAGAAATATCACAAATACGATTAATTTAACATATTTGTTTGGAAATAACAATGCAATAATTGGTAAGATAAAATAGCTAGCAAGAACAAATAGAATAAATTTTGGAGTTAACATTAGATAACCTTTCAAAAATTATAATAAAGCATTCTTTACATCCGATTACTTACATATATAATAATCTTTTTCAAACGAAAATCAAGTAATTATACCCAATTGTTATTAAAATATTATCTGAATAAAAAGTAACATAGTTATTTTCTGAAATCAAACGAAAATCCTGTTCTCATTTTCTCCCCAGAAATCCTAAAAAGAGATCTACTGTGCTGGCTTCTTGATGATTAAAGAAAAGGCTGGTTTGGGTGTCCATACTTGCAATCTTTGTCATATCTTCTGCACTGAGTTCAAAATCAAAAACATCAATATTTTCCTTCATTCGCTCAAAACGTGAAGACTTAGTCAAGCAAACAATTCCCCGTTGAACTTGCCAGCGAACCATGATGACTTGTGCAGTGGATTTACCATGTTTATCAGCAATACTTTTGAGAATTGGATTGTTGAAAATGTCACCACGACCTTCTGCAAAAGTAGCCCAAGATTCAATTTGCACCTTATTTTTTATCATATTTTCTTGTGCGAATATCTGTTGATTTAGTGGGTGAGTTTCCACTTGATTGACTTGTGGTGTAATCTCATTGAAAGCTACAATGTCGCTGAGACAATCTGGATAAAAGTTAGACACACCAATCGCTCGAAGTTTTCCTTCTTTGTAAAGTTTTTCCAAAGCACGGTAGGCACCATAATAGTCACCAAAAGGTTGGTGGAGCAACATAAGATCCAGATAATCTAACTCCATTCTGTCAAGAGATTCTAAAACCGAGGCATAAGCCTTGTCGCAGCTATAGTTGGATAGCCAGACTTTACTAGTGATGAAAAACTCTTTGCGGTCAATCCCAGACTCTCGAATCGCCTCGCCTACTTCCTTTTCATTGGCATAGGCTTGAGCAATATCAAAATGACGATAACCTGCCTTGATAGCATTTAGCACAGCACTCTTGGTATCTTTGGGAGCAATTTAGTACACTCCAAAACCTAAAATTGGAATTTCTACACCGTTGTTTAAGGTTATATTTTGCATGTAATTTCCTCTTTTCACAATTTTTATTATAAGTATAACGCTCTTTTCAGAAAAAGTACAATAGCAAAATTGCAGAGCAGTATGCAAAAAATGAATAGCAAATCATCACTTAATTCAAAATTTATAACAATACAAAAAAGGAGACTAAGATAGACGAACAAGATTGTGTCAACACCCCTAGTCGTCTGTCCTACTCCTTCTCAATTTCTTTGATTTCGCTGGTTTTGTCTATCTACAAGGCGCTCTTGGACTAAGGAGACAACCTCATCATTTGTTGGCAAGTCAGAGTGTTGTGCATCTTCTCCTGTGACAGTAGTTTCTGTATAGTGAGCTGCTTGTCCTTGATAAATATATTTCCCTGCACTCACGCTCGTATCTGGTACCAATTCGTCTGAATCATAAGTAATGGTTCCTGCAACAGAATACATAGCTAAAGTGGTCGGAATATTTTCACGATTTTTAATGAAATCAGCTAACATCTCAGTTTTATTGTTGATATTGGTTTCAGTAAAGTTATAAGGCGTTCCGATTGTCATCAACTTCTTCAATTCCACATCATAGCTGTCGAGGTAATTTTCAATAAAAGCTGTGTAAATTAAACCACCATTCGAGTGACCCAAGCCCTTAAAATTATTGAAATTGTATTTTCCTTGGAGATTTTCAAAGGCAACGTCAACCATTTTGGCTTGTTTTTTGATGTTACTATAGCCATCTTTATTATTTTCAAAACCAATTACAATAATTGGCTCGTTATCATTCGCTGCGATAGATCCGCTATATGTAATTCGTCCGTCATTCCAGACCTTAACTTTGAGCAAGCTATGCTTCACGCCGCGACGTCTTTGATTGAGCTTTTGGACCAAGCCGTCAAAGCGGTTCTCCGTAGCAGAACTACCTGGTATCATAATGATTGGCGACATCCGAGCATTATAAAATTTAGCAATTTGATCAATGTTTTTTCTCGTCCAACTATAAGAGGGAACTGCTAGTCCTATCAAAAAAATTAGAACAATTAGTAACACTATTTTTACCTTTTTAGTCATGTTCGCCTCCTTTCTGATCCATTTGTCTGAGTTCCTCATGAATCCGGTCATTAAATCTCACAAAAGGGATATAAATGAGAATATCGATAATAAAAATGAAAATTCCTACTGCTAATGCTCGCAAACTTCCACCTGTTCCAATAAAAGCATAAAGTACACTTGGCGCTCCGCTAGGAACTGGATAGACAGCCGGAGGCATTATTCTAAAGTATAGAAAAATACTAGCTGCAAAGACATTCAGCATTGGTACGAGGATAAAAGGGATTAAAAATAGAAAGTTGAAAAATATAGGAATCCCAACCATAAAGGCTACACCATGGTTAAAAAGGGAAGGGAAAATACTTTTCAAACTCACATCTCGGTCTTTGTCGCTCCGAGATTTCCAGAGAATAGCTACGAGAAGGGCTAAAACTCCGCCCAGTCCCGCAAATGTTCCATAGGCATCATACAGATTGGTCGTTGAAAAGAGATAAGGTACCCCTGTTGTAGTATGATGTTTCAAAGCATAATTAAGATTATCCAAGGCAAAGGAGTCATTGATAAATGGCAGGTCATTAAATGGATTACTATTTCCAATCCAAGCGCTAAAAGTCCGTAAGGCGGTATTCATTTCAATGACAAAGATATTATTTCGATTGACAATTAAGCCTGACAAAAAAGTTATAATTGTTGAAAAAACATTGTATCGATTGCCTAGATTAATGAGAAAACTAACCAAGACAGCCAGAGCAAACGAGCAAAAGATAGGACACAACGTTTTAGGGTAATAAATAAAATGCTCATCTACAATGTGATCATCATTCGGACTTGAAAATTGAAAAATTTGTCCCACCACATAACCAATCAATATCGCAACAATTAGATTGATATTGACAGGAAGATTGATTTTCGTCAAAGCGCCGTCATTTAAAACCACCGAAAATAATTCGCGCGAATTAACTAATAAGCTAAAAATAAAGGCTGTAATCCCAGCTGTCCCCGTACTACGACCATAATAACCAGCTGTGTATTTTGCGCTAAAATAAGTCGCTAAAGGGCCTGCCAATCCCCTATCAGATAGGTGAAATTTTTCGTAACTAAGCTAATAGTTGAAAAATGAGGAAACCAATGCCGAATCGCAAAAAGATTGTTGATATAGCCATTTATACCAAAAATGGATTCAGAAAAAACCATCGTTATCGTCGTCAGCAAAAAAACGGAAAGAGCGATACCAATGTTTCTTGTGTAATTTTAATGAAACTCATTTGCCGAAAGGCAATCATTTTTTTATTAAGTATTGATCTATACGACTTTTTCTGGTTAATTTATTGAACATCATATAGCATACATTTGAATAAATAGACAAGAGGGAATTTTTCGTAAGAATATTAAAAGAGGTTAGGACAAAAATTCCCAACCTAAAAGCATACTATGTAATAAATCAACAACGCAGCGACTGATTGTTCAAAGTACTGCCTTGAGGTGGCAGATAGAGCTTTCCAAGCAATTAACACCTTTCAAGCTCGGAAGAGCCACAAGGTAGGATTACGAACTAAATTTTCGTTTCATTAGTTCTGTTCCACCCTCTTCACTCTCTTCTCATTTTTCTACTCGAACGCCTCGGCAATCAACCTGAAGGTCAAAAACTTGTCCTTTAAATTGTTGCTCTTCTATTTTCTCTTTTATCATATTCGACTGGTCTTTTGGTGCTAGAACCATCACAGTAGGTCCTGCTCCTGATAGATAAGTCGCATACGCACCGTTTTTCTTTGCCAACATCTTGATTTTTGGAAATTCCTTAATCAAACCTTGGCGAAAATGCTCATGAAAACGGTCGGACTCAATAGCACGCCCCGCTGTTACCATATCGCCCTTCATTAAAGCGGCAATAGCCACATTCGCTACAGAGCTTGCAGTGACAGCTTCACAATAAGATAAACCTTTTGGAAGAACCCCACGGCTGTCTTTAGTACGCAATTCATAATTTGGAACATAGGCAATAAAGCTTACTTCTGGAAACTCCGTCACCACAGTTGAAACTTTCTCGTTTAAATAACTAGAAATCGTCAAATTACCATAAATAGCAGGTGCCACATTATCTGGATGTCCCTCAATTTTCGTCGCAAAATTCAATTTTTCAGCATTTGACAACTGCAAATTTGCCAATTGATTTGCAAGTTCAATTCCTGCAACAATAACGGAACTAGAAGAACCCAGACCACGCGCTAAAGGAATATCACTTGTCATTTTTAAATGATGAGGTTGAATAGCTGGAGCAATTCTGCGCGCCACTTTAATCAATAAATTCCGTTCATTTGAAGGAATACGCCGCTCCAAATCATGCTCAATTAGCCAACGGTCGCTTTCTCCCAAAACTTCAATGGTTAGATATTTACTGACAGCTACACCAACCGAGTCAAATCCCGGACCAATATTTGCGCTCGTTGCAGGTACAATAATTTTCATGTTAGTCTCCTAATACTTTGAAGGTGTTCAATAATTTAAAATCAGAAGTTGCCTGCAATTTTCGAGTGACATTTTCTAGCTGCGTTTTGTTGACAGCATGGGTAATAATCACAACACGTGCAGTATTTCCGTCTGTTCCTTGTTGCAGAATTTGCTTAAAGGAGACATTTTCAGCATTAAAAATTTCTGCTAAGCGTAAAACTTGTTCTTTCGCATCAGGTGCTAATATCGAAAAGTAATACGGGCTCTTACGATCTTCTGGTTTAGCCAGAACTAATTCACGCTGAAACTCATTAAAGGCTTTTCCAACAGTTCCTTCATTAATCCGTCGAACAATCCGAATAATATCTGCAACAACACTTGTTGCAGTGGGTTTTTGTCCCGCACCTGGACCGTAATACATCGACTCACCAATACCGATAGAGTCTACAAAGATTGCATTCATCACGCCATTTACACTAGCAATAGGATGAGATTTTGGTAAAAAGGTCGGTGTGACTTCTGCAGCGAGGCCCGATTCCGTTTCTTCAATGAAACCAACTAATTTGACAACATAGCCTAATTGCTGCGCAACTGCTACATCTTCTGGTGTAATATTGCGAATGCCTTGGTGGGTGACATCTTCAAATTTAACCGTCATTCCAAAGGCAAATTGACTCAAAATAACCATTTTATATGCAGCATCAATCCCATCCACATCATTGGTTGGGTCACTTTCTGCAAATCCAAGTCGTTGTGCTTCAGCAAGTGCCGCCTCATAAGACCAGCCCTCTTCTACCATTTTGGTCATCATGAAGTTGGATGTCCCATTGACCACACCAAGAATACGTGTAATTTTATCAGAAGCTAGGGAATTAACAAGCGTGCGTAAAATCGGAATTCCTCCCGCTACTGCCGCTTCATAGTAAAGAGCTACCTTATGTTTTGCAGCAATCTCAAGCAACTCAGCGCCATGAACTGCCAGCAAGTCTTTATTTGCAGTGATAACATGCTTACCTGCTTCTAACGCTTGAGTGATGAAAGTTTTTGCAGGTTCAATACGCCCCATCAATTCAACGACAATCGTTACTTCATTATCATTTACAATTTCATCAATCGTCGTGACAAAATTAAAATGATTTCCTGCTGCTAACAAGCGTTCTTTTTCAGCATCATCTTTTACCAATACTTTCGCAATTTCAATTTCTGAATGAGCTGCTTGCACAATCTTTTCACTATTTTCTTTCAATAAAAATGGAACACCACTAGCAACTGTCCCAAAACCAAGTAAAGCAATTTTAATAGACATGACTACTCCTTGAGATTTTATGCTTTTTATTATAGCAAATAAACTTGTTTTTTTCTAGTAAGCAGACTTCAGGATTTTTATAAAAATAATAGAAATCTATTTTAAAAAATTGTGAACGGTTAGTCAGAAATATGGTAAAATATACATAGTGATTTAAAAGTAAAAGGAGTTCCACATAATGGGAAAACATTCTGGTAATCGTTCTGTACGAAATCGTATTCGTAAGAGGAGACAACGGCGTGCTATTATAAGCTTCATCTTATTGGTTGTTCTGGTTATTGCAGGAACATTTATGTGGAAACGCTCTGGAACAAATCTGGCTAATAACCATACCAGAACTGCCACTTCAAAAGTGAGCAAATCTTCTACTTCTCAAGCAACTACTGAAGAAACATCTGGATCTAGTGAAAAAGTAAGCAAAGTGAAATGGATAAAGCAAGATCAGCCTGTTAAATTCCCTATTTTGATGTACCATGCGATTCACAATATGGATCCTTCTGAAGCAGCAAATGCTGGTTTGATTGTCTCTCCTGAAACGTTTGAAAGTCATTTGAAAGCTCTAAAAGACGCTGGCTATTATACTCTCACGCCAAAGGAAGCCTATAAAGTTTTGACTGAAAATGTCCTTCCGAAAAATAAAAAAGTCGTTTGGTTGACCTTTGATGATAGTTTGAGAGATTTTTACACCAATGCTTTCCCACTTCTTCAAAAATACCAAATGCGGGCAACCAATAATGTCATTACTGGTTTTGTCGAAAATGGGCGCGAGGATATGCTGACGCTTGAGCAAATCAAGGAAATGAAGCAAAAGGGAATGTCTTTTGAAGATCATACCGTTAATCATCCGGATTTATCCCTTTCAAGTGCAGAAACACAAACGACAGAATTGCAAGCTTCTAAGCAATATCTAGACAGCAACCTGTCACAAAACACAACGACGGTTGCTTATCCTTCTGGACGTTATAGTGAAACAACGACACAGATTGCTGAAAGCCTTGGCTATAAAATGGGGTTAACAACCAACAATGGACTAGCTTTTCTTAATGACGGACTTCTAACCCTCAACCGTGTCCGTGTCAATCCAACAACGACTGCACAAGACTTATTAAATGAAATTGCTACAAATTAAAGAATAGGACTTGGCTCAAAAATGAGCAAGTCCTATTCTTTTTTCTTTTGTGCTAATTTCTCACGTTCCAAGCGAAATTTTCGGTTCGGATTGAGTTTGTTAAAAAGTTTTTCGAGTTTTTCTTCATTCCAAACGTCAGCTGCAGAAACGAAATTGCCATTTTTATCACGAAAGGATATTGGTTTATCACCCATAAAATCGCTCCTTTTTAGTCTACAAATTCAAATTCAAATTTGCCGATACGAACCAAGTCACCATCTTTAGCACCACGCGACCGTAATGCTTCGTCTACCCCCATACCACGTAGTTGCCGTGCAAATTTCATGACAGCCTCCTCACGGTCAAAGTTTGTCATGGTAAAGAGTTTTTCCAACTTATCACCAGATAAAACCCAGACAGCGTCATCATCGCGTGAGATTTCAAATGCTGGAGTATCTTCATCAAAGCCATAGTAGGCTTCTTCTTCCATTTCGGACTCATCATAAAGCAGAAATTCAGGTGTTTTATCAAGCAATTCTGCAGTTGCATCCAAAAGCGTTGACAAGCCTTGTTTCGTCAAACTTGAAATTGGAAAAATCTGTGGCAGTTCATCAAATTCATCATAATTTGCTACTAATTTTTCTTTAAAGACTTTTAGATTCTCTGTACTCTCAGACATGTCCATTTTATTAGCAACAATAATCTGTGGACGTTCCATTAAGCGAAGATTGTAGGATTCCAATTCCTTATTGATAGCAAGATAATCTTCGTAAGGATCACGTCCTTCACTAGCTGACATATCAATGACATGCAAGATGACACGAGTTCGCTCAATATGGCGAAGGAATTGTGTTCCAAGTCCTACACCTTGGCTGGCTCCTTCAATCAAGCCAGGCAGGTCTGCCACAGCAAAGGATTCACCGGACTGCGTCCGAACCATTCCAAGATTAGGTACAATAGTTGTGAAATGATAAGCGCCAATTTTCGGCTTAGCAGAAGTAATCACACTCAAAAGAGTTGATTTCCCAACAGACGGAAATCCGACTAAACCGACATCTGCCAAAATTTTCAATTCCAACTGGAGTTCACGTTCTTGACCTGGTTCACCGTTTTCAGAAATTTCTGGTGCTGGATTTTTAGGCGTCGCAAAGCGAATATTGCCACGACCGCCACGACCGCCACGAGCTACGACGAACTTTTGCTCATTTTCAATCAAGTCTGTCAGGATTTTCCCTGTTTCAGCATCACGAACGGTTGTCCCTTGTGGTACATGAACAATCAAATCTTCTGCACCACGACCGTGCATTCCCTTGGTCATTCCCTTTTCACCAGACTGAGCCTTAAAATGACGATTGTAGCGAAAATCCATCAAAGTGCGAAGCCCTTCATCTACGACAAAAACAACATTGCCGCCACGACCACCGTCACCGCCCCAAGGTCCACCATTTGGGACATACTTTTCACGGCGGAAAGCTACCATGCCATCACCGCCATTGCCAGCCTTGACTTTTATCTTAGCTGTATCCAAAAACATACTCATATTTTTCTCTTCTCTCGTTTTTCACTCTAAAAAAACGCTCTTTCAAGCGTTTGAGGATTAGAAATTGCTCAAAGCACCAAGTGCACTTGCAAAGATTGCTCCAACCGTTACCAATAACATGATAACAACTACAATCAAAGTCAATTTTTCAAATCCTGTTTTTTTCCGTTGTCCATTATCACCAAAAGCCACGATATTACCTCTATGTATTTAATTTACTCTTCTAATTGTAACATGAAGAAGATAGTTTTTCAAATGATAGCTGAAATAAAAAGATTACAACTGAAAATCCCCACAAAGTAAAAATCCAACAGGCTTCCTGCTGGATTTCAATGTCAATCAGTGTAACCGTTTGGATGTGTCGAATGCCATTTCCAAGCTGTCTCGATAGTCATCTCCGAAAATAGCAATTTTTTAATAGGTTATTTCACTAGACCAATCGATTCAATAAAACGCATGAAGGCGATTTGACCTTCTTTTGTGTACTTGTAAACACCTGCATCTTCCAAGACACGTTTGAAAATCTGACCAACCGAAGCACGTACAATTGATTGAGCTGATTCTGCCGTTATATTTGAATGGCTAGCTTTTAACTGTTCAGCCCACGCTTGATGATAAGGAGCCACTTCTTTTCTTTGCCCCAAAAGAAATTCTTCAACTTCTTTTATCTCATTTTTCAAACGAGGTGGGAGAATTGCCAAGCCCATGACCTCAATCAAGCCGATATTTTCTTTCTTGATGTGTTGAACATCTTTATGCGGATGATAAATACCATCTGGATATTCTTTTGACGTTTGATTGTCCCGAAGAACCAAATCTAATTCAAACTTACCATTTTTTTGACGTGCTATTGGAGTAATCGTATGATGTAGTTCACCATTTGACTCAGCTAAAATCTGAACAGTCGGATCGGAGTAACTGCGCCATTTCTGTAAAATTTTATCCGCCAAATCTACCAATGCGAATTTATCAGTTGATTGCAACCTTAAAACCGACATGGGCCAATTGACAATACCGGCTTCTACATTTTCAAAACCTGCAAAGGTGAAAGTGTCGTTCAGCTCTGCCTTTTCCATAGGAAAAGTATGTCGTCCACCTTGATAATGGTCATGAGTGAGAATGGAACCTCCTACGATAGGAAGGTCAGCATTGGATCCCGCAAAATAACTCGGAAAAGTCTCTACAATATCCAAAAGACGCGCAAAAGTACCACGGCTGACAGCCATAGGAGTATGTTTGCTATCTAAAAAGATACAATGCTCATTAAAATAAGCATAGGGAGAATACTGAAAGCCCCATTCTCGTCCGACTAAATCAAAGCGGATAATTCGATGATTCGCTCGCGCTGGATGATCTAGTCGCCCTTGATACCCTTCATTTTCAAAACAAAGCTGGCAAGCTGGATAGTGGCTCGTCTTGGCTTTCTTAGCTGCTGCAATTTCCTTGGGATCTTTTTCTGGTTTAGAAAGGTTGATCGTAATCTCCAAATCACCATATTCAGTCGGTGTTTGATAGGCAATATTCTTAGCAATAGCTTTGACCTTGATATAATCATTGCGCTTACTAAGCTCATAAAAATCAGCAATAGCTCGTTCAGGATCTTGTTCATAAGTTTGCCAAAATTGCTGATTGAGCTGACTAGGTGCTGGCGTGACTAAATTCATCAACTCTGCCCCAAGAATATCCTGTTCTGCAAGAGTTGAGCCGATTTTTCCAACTGCTAAAGCAACTTCTAGTAAATCATCTTTGAGATCAATTAAGCTGGTTGCTGCTGTCTCTTGCTTTGCAGCTTCTTCTCCAACCAGACTCATGACGCGATTTGTCAAATAAATTCGGTCGATTTCTGTAAAAGAGCTATTTGCTATGACCTCTGTTACAAAGGCATTCAGTAAATTTCGTGCCATTGATTTTCCTTTCTTTTATAGAAAGGGCTGAAATCCTCGTCAGCCCTTATTACTATTATGTAAAACGCTTGCTTAATCCAACACACGGCTGCCACCAGCGATTTCAGCAATATAGAAGCTCGGTGCATAACCTACGACTTCTTCATATTTTTGCCCAACATTTTTTTGAAAAGCTTCCACTGCATCTTTGCGAACCAAAGCAATGGCACAACCGCCAAATCCTGCTCCTGTCATGCGAGCGCCCAGCACTCCTTCTTGCTCCCATGCAGTATGAGCCAAGGTATCTAACTCTAATCCTGTGACTTCATAATCATGTTCAAGTGAGACATGAGACGCATTCATTAAGCGACCGAATTTTTCCAGATTGCCAGCTTGCAAAGCAGCTTGAGCTTGAAGTGTCCGTTGATTTTCCAATACAGCGTGACGAGCACGTTTGAGTCGATTTTCATCTTGAATTAAGTAGCTGTATTCATCAAAATCCCACTCATTTAATTCACCCAAGGTTGCAATAGAGAGTTTTTGCTTTAATTCCTCGACTGCTTTTTCACACTCTGCACAGCGTTCATTGTACTTGGAGTCTGCTAGTTCACGACGCTTGTTTGTATTCATGATGACAACCACAGTGTCTTTGAGATCAAGCGGTACCAACTCGTATTCGAGCGTGTTCGTATCTAAGTAAATTGCCCGTTGATATGCTCCCATGCCAATGGCAAACTGATCCATGATTCCAGAATTAACACCGATAAATTCATTTTCTGTTTGTTTACCAATTTTTACTAAATCTAAACGCTCTAATTTTAAATCAAATAGTCTCTCTGCAATTATTCCTGTTAGTAGCTCTAAAGAAGCCGATGAAGAGAGACCTGAACCATTTGGGATATTTCCAAAAACATAGACATCCATCCCTTTATCAATGACATGTCCTGCTTTTTGCAAGAAATGAAGCACCCCTTTCGGATAATTCGTCCAATTATGCTCTTTTTCAAAACGAAGATCTTCTAGCGGCACCTCAATAATCCCTTTGTCTTCAAAATTTGCTGAGTAAAAACGAAGTAAATTATCGTCACGCTTGCGCGCCACTCCGTAAGTTCCTAGCGAAATAGCTGCAGGAAAAACGTGACCACCATTGTAGTCTGTATGCTCACCAATTAGGTTAATGCGACCCGGTGAAAAGAATGTATGATCTGCTTCTGTTCCAAAAACTGTTGCAAAGTCTGAACGCAATTGTTGAATTGAAAGAGTCGTTGACATAAAAGTCTCCTTTTTATTTGGTATTGTAACCGTTTTATTATCTTTATTATAAAACATCATTAGTAAAACTTCAAGTATTTTAGTAAAATTTTACCAAAAAATTTATCAATTAAGTTGTAAAAAATAATACTCGTCAAGCTTTCATACTAGACTTTAGAAAATTTACTAAATATTTTTGTATTTTACTAATTTTTAAGATATAATAGACATATTCTTTAAAGAAATTAGGAAACAATCATGGCAACGATTAAAGATATTGCAAAAAGTGCTGGTGTCTCTCCGGCAACTGTATCACGCGTTTTAAATCATGACCAATCCATGTCTGTGAGTGATGAGACTCGCCAAAAGATATTTGATATTGCAGAGAAATTAGAATATAAAAAAACAAAAAGAGGAAGCAAGCGAAATTCCCACAACCGCAGAATTGCGATTGTAGAATGGTACACAGAAGAGGAGGAACTAGACGACCTCTACTACTATGCCATTCGTCTTGGGGTAGAGAAAAAGGCCCAAGAATTGGGCTATGATGTTATGCGCTTTTTCAATAACGAAGAATTAAATCATCTCGATCAAGTTGACGGCATCATCGCGATTGGAAAATTTAGCACTCAAAAAATTAAAGAACTAGAACTCTATACAAAACACCTTGTTTTTATTGATAGCAATACACTTGCCTATGGACATAGCTGTGTGATGGCTGACTTTGAAAATTCTGTTATAGCTGTTCTTAATCACTTTTTAGAAAAGCAACACCAACAAATTGGACTGCTGATTGGTCAAGAACAAACTTCTGACAAAACCACTACTCTATCCGATCCACGCTTGCTAGCATTTAAAAATTACCTAACTAACAAACAACTCTATCAAGAAAAATATGTCAAAATAGGAAACTTTTCATCTGAATCAGGTTATTCTATGATGAAAGAATTGATTGAAAATTTAGGCAAACAACTTCCGACTGCATTTTTCATAGCAAGTGATGCTTTAGCTGTGGGTGTACTTCGAGCACTGCAAGAAGCAGATATTCCTGTGCCAGATCGTGTTAATGTAATTGCTTTTAACGATACGTCTATTGCCAAGTACGTCTATCCGCCACTCAGCACGGTTACTGTCTTTACAGAGGAAATGGGCAGACAAGGACTACAACTGCTGCATGAGAAATTTCAACATCCTAGCTCAACCATTCCACGTATGGTAACACTCGCCACCAAACTAACCCTAAGAAAGAGCAGTTTATAGACATGAAAACATACGAAATTTTATTTGACATTCTTAGTCAAGAGTCTGACTATGTCAGTGGTGAAAAATTAGCACAGGAGTTAGGAATTTCACGCACTTCTATCTGGAAAGCTATTCAACATTTGGAAAAAGAAGGCGTTCATGTTGAATCGATAAAAAATAAAGGCTATAAGCTCCTTTCAGGCGATTTATTGATTGCTGAGAAAATCGAAAAAACTGCTCCCATTCAAGTTTCCTTCAATCCAAACTGCAAATCCACTCAACTTGATGCCAAAGAAGGAATTGAAGCTGGTAAGCCTGCCAATACGCTCTATCTTGCTTCTTCTCAGACAGCTGGTCGTGGACGCTTTGGCAGAAGTTATTTTGCTCCAGAACAAGGAGGAATTTATATGACGCTTCACTTGAAGCCCAATCTGCCTTTCCCACAAATTCCCGCCTATACTATCCTGACTGCTGGGGCCATTTATAAGGCTATTAAAGATCTCACTTTAATGGAAATGGACATTAAATGGGTCAATGACATTTACTACAAGGGCAAGAAAATAGCAGGCATTTTAACCGAAGCTATTACTTCTGTCGAGACGGGCTTAGTCACTGATGTGATTATTGGAGTGGGCATCAATTTCGCAATCTCTGATTTTCCGAAAGAGTTAAAAAATAGGGCTGCCTCTCTCTTCCACGAAAAGCAACCTATCACACGCAATGAACTCATTGCTGAAATTTGGAAAGATTTTTATGAATGTGATCCAGACGAGCTGGTTTACCTTTACAAACAACACTCCCTTGTCTTAGGTCGGACGGTCACTTTTTGCCAAAATGACAAAGACTACAAAGGAGTTGCCAAGGAAATATCAGATACCGGGCAGCTATTGATCCAATTAGATACCGGACAAGAAATGTGGCTAAACAGCGGTGAAGTTTCTTTAACAAGTTGGTAAATAAAAGAAGGAGATAAATTGAATAAACATCAACTTGTCTCCTTCTTTTTTCGGCACAAAATCAATGACCTTTGTGCTTTTCTTTGCGTTTTTGCTGTTTTAATTGGAATTTTCTATTTTGCATATATTCTTTTTGATCTTTCAATCTGGAACGTTTAGCTTGTTTATCTAACTCTTGTTGCAGTTTTAGTGCATCTTGTGATTTCGTTGAGCGTTTTTCACGCTTCATTTCTTTTTTTGCTAATCGCTGCAAGCGTTTGGGATTTGCACAATGTCTTTTTTTCTTTAGTGCAACAGCCGGGCTAAATTGTAGTTGTGAAAACTTCTGATTAACAAATTCCAAAACCTCGTTCATTTGGGGCTCAACTCCAAATGTCACCCGACAAACGGACAAACCTTGAGCATTTTCTTGCTCAAATAGGCCATAATAAAAGCCATTTTCAAAGTATATGGTCAATTCTAATGAAACATGTTCCATACAGCATCCTCCTTAAATACATTACAAAGAAGGGACAACCAAGGAGGAGGGTTACTGATAGTCGTGACCTACTTCAATTGTCATTAGAAAAACAAATCTAGCCTGTCACGAATATGTTCGGACTACCAACCGAAACTGTGTTTTTATCTTTGCACTTTTATTTTACAGCAAGCAGAATATTTTTTCAAATTGAAAAGAAAAGGTTGAGGATTTTCACCCCAACCTTTCTTGTTATTTTTTACGTTTGATATGTTTGTCAATTTCGTCCACTATTTTACCCATGACATAGCTCACCTGTAAATTGCGAATCACTAGAAGCGCCCAGAAAACGGCAAATAAATAGTGTCCTGACATCATTGCTTCGTTAAAAAAATACGTTTCAATTGCTGTGAAAAAAGCTGTTGTAAGAAATTGTTGTCTTGTCATGATTCTATTATAGCACGAAACAGCAGAAAAATCTAAATTCAGTCCTCTTGAACGGTAATTTTTTCCGCTAAGAAATCAAATCCTTCTGGAATGACCGTATTCTCTTTTTCTTCAGCTTGTGGTGCATTTTCTCCACGCGCTTTAGCCGAAAATTCAGCCCGAATCTCTGTCCAATCTGTCATAGAAACCGCCAAGATGTCTGGTGAAAATCCAGCAGCATTGCTTAATAAATTCCCAAACATGGTGTTGAGATTTTCCCGTTTCATGGTCTGTTCTGCATTAAAGCTTGACTCAAATGCAAGAATAGCGTGGTTTTCGTTAGCTGCGACGGGTTGTGAGCCGACTAAAAGTGCCTTATCTGCTCCGGCTAAACTTTCAATAATTTCTCCCCAAGCATTCTGCAACTTGGTTAAATTACTGCGAGCCAGGCTAGGATTTTCAACTGCTTCTTGCAGAATGGCATTCACTTTATGGCGGTCTACTCGATAACCCTTGCTTGTTTTGGCTGAGCGTGTTTCCTGTACTGGCTTACTAGGTGCGGAACTTGACTGCAAACTTGCCAATTGATTTTTAAGCTGGCTGATTTCTTCTTTGAGCGTTTCTATCTCGCCTGCTATATTGGAGGGTAATTCTGCTTTATCTTGCCCTTCTGCCAGTCGAATGGTCATCATTTCTGTATAAATCTTGGGTTGCAAGCTGTTCTTGATTTCCGCAAGGCTCTTCGTTGCAATCTCAATCAACTCAAACAATCTTTCCTGCGGAGTCTTGAGGTTTTCTAAAAAGCTTTCACTCGTATGCGTATTTTCTCCACCCGTTTTAACGATGAGCAAATCTCTGAAATATTGCAGCAGGTCTGTGACAAAGCGAGCCATATTTTTGCCGCTGTCGAATATGACATCAAGATTTTTTAATGCCACTGACGTATCATGCGCTAATACAGCTGCTACATAAGCGTCTAGCGCCCCTAGACTAATAGAACCCGTGATTTCTTCAGAAATAGCCGTTGTCAGCTGATTGTCTTGGGTTAGGCTGAGAGCTTGATCTAAGATAGATAGAGCGTCTCGCATACCGCCTTCTGCTCGTCTTGCAATAATCTGCACCGCTTCATTTTCAAAGTCAATATTTTCTTGCTGCAAAATCCACTCAATGTGCTCTACAATATCTTTGGTTTTAATCGACTTGAACTCAAAGCGCTGAACACGCGAAAGGATGGTTGCTGGTATTTTATGCAGTTCTGTCGTTGCTAAAATAAAGACAACATTCTCTGTCGGCTCTTCCAAAGTCTTAAGAAGCGCATTAAAAGCGCCTGTTGAGAGCATGTGAACCTCATCAATGATATAAACCTTGTGCTTCGCTAGACTGGGAGCATAAGTAGATTTGTCACGAATATCTCGGATTTCATCCACACCATTATTAGAAGCCGCGTCAATCTCAATGACATCTTCTAGGCTTCCTTCGGTAATGGCTTGGCAAATATAACAGTCATTGCAAGGCTCTCCATCCTTTTGGTTGGGGCAATTCATTGCCTTAGCAAAAATCTTGGCTACGCTGGTCTTTCCTGTCCCTCTGGGACCTGAAAAGAGATAGGCATGACTGATTTTATCCTGTTCAACTGCCTGCCGCAAGGTTGTCGCCACAACCTCCTGCCCAACTAGCTGACCGAAGGTTTGGCTTCTGTATTTTCGATATAAAGCTTGATACATTAGGCTTTGTCTCCAAACATTTCAAAATTCCAACTTGTTTTCTCTAGCAGGAGAGCCACAAAATTTTCCAGATATTCTCGGTCAATCTCATCATAATCTGCTACCAGATGAGAATCCAAATCCAGCACTCCTACTAAGCGGTCGTTTTTGACCATTGGTACTACAATCTCGCTGCGAGCTCTGCTATCACAGGAAATGTAGTTACCATACTGAGTAACATCTTCGACGATCACCGTCTGCCGTTTGGCGGCGGCTTCTCCGCAGACTCCTTTTCCCAGCCCAATATGTACACAGGAGACACCACCTTGAAAAGGTCCTAACACCAACTCGTTTCCGTCATAAAGATAAAAGCCAGTAAAAACGGAATGTGGCAAGGCTTGGTTAAGCAGAGCAGAGCTGTTTGAGAGATTCGCCAACGCATTGCTTTCGCCCTCTAGTAATGCTTCAAGCTGCGCTAAAAGTAATTGATAATTTGAAATTTTTTCTGATTGATTCATATTTTCTATTATATCAAAAAAACAGCCTCGTGACTGTTTTTTCGCAAGTGGACAAATCATTCTTCTTATTTCCTTTTCCAATACATAGAAATATCATCCCAAAAGTTCTTTACTAGCTGCTGGTGATAGACTTTAGGAGCGGTTGAATGTTTCACTTTCTGCCAAAGAATAGCAGCAACTTTTAGTTTTGGCTGAAAAGCAGCATTATTCTCATCAGCACAAAAGTCTTTGAGAAACTGATTCCATTGGCAACTAGCATTATCGTATTTTGCGTAAGTTGATTGTCCCTGATAAATGGCTAACATGTCTCGCAGAGTAAATCGGTCATTCCCCTCAGCTTTTACCTTTCGCCAAGCTGCCGCCATGTCCGCTGTAAACTTGAATGAACTGCTACCCGTCTGCTGAGCGAAAAACTCCCGAAATCGGGTATTAAATGCAAAACCACAAGTAAGTAAGGGCGTGTCTAAAGTAAGCTCTACATCTTTCTCTTTCTTAGTCTTTAAACGGACTTTCTTTTGAGCAACATTCCCTGCAAAATATTGTTTGATTTGTGCTTCTAGCTCTTTTTTGACCCCTGAATGCTCCTTCCCCAATCGTTTGCAAATGTCTGCCAATTCTGCACGATACCAATAATATTGAGAAAACTCTTGATAAGTTTTTATCGTTGTAAAATCCGGTCTATCCCGCATGATGTGTTTCCCTTCCCTCTTTTTCATAACCTATTATACCACCAATAAAGTCATTCCTCAAAAATGATAGATTTGTTAGTTTATAAAAAGTCGTTCGAGGGTCGGACGAAGTGAATCAATTTTGGTTGAGACAAGCCGACCCTCGGACAGGATAAATTAGTTTTGGTTTGTTCTATTCGCTCGGCGGACAGAATGAATTCCTTTTGGTTTTGCTTGTCCGCTCGGCGGACGGTGTGAATCTCTTTTAGTTTATCTTATCCGCCCGGAGGACAAAGTGAAATCATTTTGGTTTGTCTTATCCGCCCGGCGGACAAGATAAACTTCCCTTTATAAACATAGAACAACAAAAAAGCTGGAAAATAAATTTCCAACTCTTAAGGGGTGTGTTGTTAAGAAACCATTTCTCCTGTCAGTACATTGATAGACTTGACAGCACCTGTTGTATCAGTATAGCTGACCGTCTTGTTTTCAGGATGATAGGTAAACTTTTCTAAGCTCAAACCATATTTAAAAGCAATTTTAATCATTTTTGCTCGGAAATCTTGCAGAGACAATCCATAGCTTGCTGCGCGTGCCTTTTCAGCTTCTTCTTCAGCATTAACTGTTGGTTTTTCAGTCCCTTCTGAATTTTCCTTTTCATCATCTACCTCTTTACTTGCAGAGTCGTCTTTCTTATCTTCTGGCTCTTCATTTGGTGCATAATTCTTGCCATCATCTGATTGGTTTTGCTTACCATGGTCGCTGTCATTACCAAAGCCATCATCAGAGTGAGGACGATCGTTTGGATTTTGCACATAATATTTCACCGTAGCAAGGAAATCTTCCATGCTATAACCCTCTGGCGCGTTGTAAAGACCTTCGTCAAACCAAGAGAGAGAAATATTGTGATAATGATCATGGTGCGGAATAATCAATTGCCCATTCTTGTAATCCACAACATAAGCCGTATGATATGGCATTGCCTCAACCGGCACTTTTTTAGCTGGTGTCACACGCTCATAGATTGCTTGTGCAGTCTCTTTTTGAGGTTGTTTTGGATCCGTACTTGGCTTCTCCTCTTTCTTTTCCGGAGTTTTCGTTTTCAGATACTCTTCCGTCGCTTTACGCTCAGATTCTGACAAATCATTCTTAGGAATATAGTGGCTGTGTGTCATGTGTGGAGCAGTATAGCCATCTCCTTCATCTTTAATCACATCATGTGGATCAAAGATATAACCGTCCGATGTTGCATAACGACCTACAGCTTTAGCTAATGCTACTTCATCAGCCGTATAAGCAATTTGCGAATTTGCTTTGCCTGCACGATCAGGGTGCACTTCGGCGGAAAGTTTCAAGACTTGGTCTAGCAAAGCCAATTTATCCGCATTCTTGTCTGCCACTTTTTGGAGCAAATCATTCACTTGAGCCAGTTTATCACTTGCATTTCCCTTTTCTTCCAGTGCTTTTCGGATAGACATCAACACAACTTTCGCTTTCTTTGCAAATTCTGTGTTTTGACCAGCAGAATCATTATCTGAACCAGTTGCTTTCACCATTTCAGCTAACAAAGCTTTTGCTTTCGCAAGCAGGCTCTCTTTCTCTTCTATACCTAATAACAGATTTGAGTCGAGACCATTTATTTGCTCTTCAAAGTTTGCTTTTTGACGTGCATCTGAAACCTTCTCTAACAAAGCTTCTGCTTTAGCAAGGAAAGTTTTGATTTGCTCATCGCTAATTTCCGTTTCAGCAGATTCTTCTTTCTTCTCGTTTTTATCAGAAGTTTTGCCAGTATCTTGCTGATTTTTATCTGGTGTTGCTTGATGATCTTGTTGCGCTTGATCCGACTGCTTAGCTTCAGAATAATCCGCACCCGGCGTTATCATCTGCGCAATCTTTCGTTCCAAGTCAGACATTTTATTGTAATAGATAAAATGATAATGATTGCCGTGCGGAACAGCCACTCCATTAGAAGTCCGCTTTGTAATCTGTGCTGGGTCAAATACCAGACCGTCTGATTCTACATGCCGATAACTCAAAGGAGTCGCATACAATTGCCGCAGTAATTTAATGATTTCAGCTTTATTTCCGCGCTTCGTTTCAGTTTGTTTTGGAGCTGGTTGAGAAGGCTGAGTTTGCTGATTTCCTATATGATTAGACGTTCCCAGATTAGCAGGACGATAGTCCAACGATGGATGGTTCATTCCTCTGTTTGACCGAGGAATTTGACCTGAATTGGACGGATATTGTGGACGACTTTTGCCTGTTTTATTGTCCCAATAGTTTTGAGCAGCAGCTAACTCACTAGGAGACAAATCGCTCTTTGGAATGTAGTGGAAATGATTGCCATGCGGCACGATAAAAGCATCACCTGTATCCTCAATGACATCAGTTGGATTGAAGACATAGCCATCGTCTGTCGTATAACGACCTTGCGCACGAGCTTCTTTGACAGCTGTTGTTACAGTTCCTTTTGAGCCCTTATGCCCTTTCCTACTGTATTCTTCCCTTTGACGAGCAATTTCTTCTTTTGTCCGAACATTGCTGGTATGATTTGGATCTTTCAGATAAAGATAATACTTGCCATTCACCTTGATAATGTAACCGTCTTTTACTTCGTTGACAATATCAGACTGCTGCAAAGTGTAGTTTGGATCGCGCATGATCAGTTCTTCACTGATAATGGCATCGTAAGGAACTTTCCCATTGTAATAGTGATAATGATCCCCGTGAGAAGTTACATAGCCTTGGTCTGTAATCTTAACGACAATCTGCTCTGCATTGATTCCTTCTTTGGCACTTATTTCATCTGGAGTTAAATTCTCAGCCTTTTTCCCTTTTTCTTTGGACTTACTATCAACATAAGCCACACGATTGTCTGCTTTGCTAGAAACACTCTGATAACGCCCCAGCTCATACGCACAAATACTCAATGCAAGAACTGCAATAGAACCAATGATATATTTTTTCTTCATATTTCTCCTCATTTTTTTAATTCTTTTGCCAATACCGCTAAATTGGCGTCTAGATTTTCAAGATAAGTTTTATTATTTTGTGGGTCAGCCTCCAAAGGATTCAATTCTTTTAATTTCACTCCTGTAGATTTGACCAAGGTTTTAGCAACTTTTGAAGAAGCATTGCTTTCCACAAAAATTGTCTTGACCTTGTATTGTTTCACAAACTCTTCAATTTCCGTCAGCTGACGTGGACTAGGCTCTTGCTCTGGTGAAATCCCAGCAATTCCCAACTGAGTTAAACCAAATCGTTTCGCTAAGTAAGAAAAGGCCGTATGCTGCGTCACAAATGTTTTTTGTTTCGCCGCTTTAAAAATCGGTTGATATTTTTTAGTCAACTCTTTTGCCTTAGCTACCAGCTCTTTCACATTTTTTTGATAGGTTTCTTTATTTTTACTATCAATCTTCGAAAGTTTATCCGCGATAATTTGCGCTTCTTCTGCCACTTTTTCTGGATCTAACCAAGTATGCGGATCGTATAGAGTTTTTTCATCCACTCCCTCACCAGCAGCAACATCTTCTAATCCCGGCACACGCTCCAGCTTCATACCTTCTGACGCTTCAAGAACTTTTACTTTGGATTTTTTCAAGTTTGGATCTAGTTTTCCTGCCCACGACTCCAAGGTATGAGAATGATAAACAAAGACATCTGCATCATAGATAGCTGCTACATCGTTGGCTGATGGTTCAAAAGAATGAATACCGCTACTTGACTGAATCATCCGAACATCATTTAAATCGCCTGATACTTCTTTGACCATAGCATAAATCGGATAAAAACTTGTTACAATTTTCAGACCTTTACTCTGTTTTTTTGTACTTGTTCCACACGCTGTCAACAACAAAGTCAACCCTACCACAAAAATAGAAAATATATATTTCTTTAATTTCATATATCACTCCTCAACTAGTGTTTAACCAGTTTATTAACTGGTTAATATGATACCACGATAGAAATTAACTGTCAAGAATTTTTTATCTATTTTTTTAACAATAAGAAAAAGTCCTCTAAATTAGAAAACTTTTAATCTTTTATATCATTGCTCTTTTCTCTACGAATCTCTTCTAGCATTCCTGCTTCTTCGGCTGTTAATTCATATTTTTCTAATAAATCTGGACGACGTTCATAAGTCTTTTTCAAACTCTCATACAGACGCCATTTTCGAATATTTTCATGATGACCGCTCATCAAAATATCTGGCACAACCATTCCACGAAAATCATAAGGACGAGTATATTGAGGATATTCTAAAAGACCTGATGAAAAACTGTCATCAGTATGACTAACTTCCTTACCAAGAACTTCAGGAATCAGTCGTACTGTTGCATCGATCATCGTCATAGCAGGCAACTCTCCACCGGTCAAAACATAATCTCCAAGAGAAACCTCGTCTGTCACCAAACTTTTAATCCGCTCATCATAACCTTCATAATGCCCGCAGATAAAGATTAATTCTTCTTCTTGAGAAAGTTCTTCCGCATAGGCTTGATTAAACGTTCGACCAGCGGGATCTAACAAAATAACCCGTGGCTGTTTTTTTTCAATCGCATCATAAGCATCAAAAATTGGTTGCGCTCTGAGCAACATTCCTTGACCGCCTCCATAAGGCTCATCATCAACATGTCGTGATTTCTCTGCATTTTCCCGAAAGTTATGATAGTGAATCTCTAACAATCCTTTTTCACGCGCCTTGCCAACTATTGAATGCTCCAGCGGAGCAAACATCTCCGGAAATAATGTTAAAATATCAATCTTCATCATCCAGTCCTTCCGGAATTTCCACATCTACTCGACTATTTTCAAGATCAATATTCAACACAACAGGCGGAATATAAGGTAACAGTAAATCACGCTTGCCTTTTCGCTTTACCACCCAAACATCGTTGGCACCCGGTTGCAAAATTTCTTTAATAGCTCCAATCAAAACATCCTGTTCATAAACATTCATGCCGATGATTTCATGATAATAAAATTCGCCCTCATCTAAATCCGATAAGTCTTTCTCAGCCACTTTCAAGGTAAAATCACGATATTTTTCAATGTCATTGATATGATACATTCCTTTGAATTTGACAATATCAAAATTTTTCATCTTGCGATGACTGGCAATTTCCACATTCATGACAAAATTATCCTTCTTGTCAAAAAGAGCTAAAACACTTCCTTTTTTGAAACGCTCCTCTGCAAAATCCGTCACAGACATAACACGCATTTCACCCTGCAAACCTTGCGTATTCACAATTTTTCCAACATTATAATAGTTCATTTTCTCTCCAAATACTAGCATTATTCTATCTATTCTATCATGAATAAAGGGAATTCTCAAGAAAACAAAAACCCCACCAAGATAAATCCTTAGTGGGGTAATTGGGGAATGACATCATTCCTCTGATTTTAAATCGCCTTAAGCAACTCTAAAACCTTGATTTATTAGGCTTCCGCAATTTCTTGCGATACTCTATTATTTAAGAGTAACAATTGCACAACCTGTTAAATGTGCAATATCAAGGGGTTTGAGTTCTTAATTTGAAGTTTGGCAGGAATTTTGGCATAAAATTGAATCCAATCCTGCACTTTTGATATTTTGTGTGATTTCTTCAGAAACTGTTTTATCTAAAGCATTAAACCAGTGACTGTAAGTATTCAAAGTTGTTGATTTATCGGCATGTCCCATACGTCTGGCTACATATAAAATATCTTTTTTCAAGACATTGATTAGATAGGATGCATGGCTATGTCTGAGACCTTTTCCTGTAATTACTGGAACTCCTACCTGTTGAGCTTTCCGTTTGATGATGCGACAAATGGTTGATTTGCAAAAAGGATCTCCAAATCTTGAAATGATAAAATCTGTATCTTGATTTGCAAACTGATTTTTTCGCCAAACTTGAAGTACTTCAATAGTAATATCATCCAATTCAATAAGTCGTTCACCTGCTGGAGTCTTTGTTTGGTCTTTACGATACCAATTACCATTTTCATCTTTCTCTAAGGTTGTATGTACCTTTAGAAATTTTTTATCAAAATCAATATCCTCCCAACATAAAGATAAACCTTCGCTCACTCGTACACCTGTCATATAATATAACCAGATGGCAGTAAATCGTTGCAATTCTTCATAATCATGTAAGTCAAATGATTTGATAAATGTCTGAAACTCCGCATAGGTCCAAAATGGAGTTTCTGGATGTTTACCTCTAGGATTATCTAATGCTTTACAAGGCATATTTGAAATATAGCCAAGTCTTTCTGCATAACCCATACAAGCTTTAAACCTTGACCATAAATTTTTCGCATAGTTTTCAGAATAATTCTCTATGATATGCAATCTAAAAGCTTCGCAATCTCTAGGAGTTATTGCTTTTAATGGCTTTAAACCAAAATATTGAATAAAAAGTTTATGATGAGGAAGAGCCGTCTTATATGTCACAGACTGAACCTTTTGCTTATATGCTCTTAAATAAATTTTGTTCATATAGTTTTCAAAAGTCATATTGTAATTTTCTAAACTGACTTTGTTGGCAAATTCATATTTTATACGAACTAATTCGTCATATGCTTCTTTCATTGTTTCAAAGGTTTTACCATATTGATTTTTTCTAGCTTTCTTTTGTACCCTTTTGCCAGTTACTGGGTCGATTCCAAGATCAATCTGATAAAATATCTTTCCCTTATTATCACAATAAACACCTTTGTATTTTTTACTACTTTTTGTTGCCATTTGGATTCTCACTTTCTAAATGTTATTTAGATAGTGGAATCCCTATTAATTGTTCCACAATTTCTGCTGGTGCGATACCTAGTCTTCGATTGTCAAAGGGCGATTTACTTAATTGTACCGCATTATGGTCAACTTTGCGAGCTTCTTCAAACTTTTTTACAGCAATTTTTTTAGCTTCACGAATAATGTCTCTAGAGGTATGTTCAGGAAATCCTAAGTTCATTAAATCTTTATATGTAGCAGTTCTCATACACTTTCCTCCTTCAAATCACTAAGTTATTTTACACGCTAGATGGGATTTGAATGGTTAGTTCAATCATGGGAATTTCACCCGCTGTCCTTTTTCGATGGCAGCCTGAACGGTCAGAAGTATCATTATCATTATTTGTGTTATGGCAGATAGGTCACCATCCTATTTTTGAATAAATGATTTTCGCTCATTTCCTGGCGCATTACATTCTATTGCTCAACAAATAAATAAAGTCCCACCTAGAATTATTCAATTGTCAATGAACAAATCAGGAGGGACTATTTTAAATTATTCTTTATTCGGTGGGGAAAGTCAGTTTGCCCCAACAAATAATCTGTACTAACGTTATATAGATTTGAAAGTTTTATTATTACATCTGCCGATAAAATACGTTCTCCTCTCTCAATTTTTGAATAAGCAGAGTGGGTAAACGAAAGCTTTTCGGCAACGTATTTTTGAGTGAAATCATTGTCTTCTCTCAAATCCCTTAAACGTCGGTACATCAATCTTTCTCCTAAGGAAAAGTATAGAGGATAACTAGGAGAAATTTGATATATTGTCCTAATTGGACAATAGAAATAAAACTCCCAAACCGTTTATTTCTTTACAAATTAGACGGTTTGAGAGTAGCTTTATTATACATTATACAAAAATAAACAAGAATATGTTGGAAATTTGAACATTTATTCAATATGAATGGAAAAATCGTCTGTCTTGTATTTATCCATATTTAAAACTCTTACATATTCATCCAACTTTCTAACCGCATTTTCGTATTCTTCGATTTTATTGTCTAGCTGATTCTGTATCATTTCAATCTCAGATTCAATCTGTCCAATTGTTACATTCTGCGATAAATTCATCTTGGAACATTCATACTTAGCTAATTGCTTGGTATCTTGATTATCACTTTGTAGGTTAACAACTACTTCTGCCATCTTGTTTAAGGTGGTGTTTTTGTCTTGAAGATTTGTCAATTCAATATCTAGCTGTGCGATGTCTCCAACCAATTCATCTTTTAATTCTAGAAAGGATTTATTTTGAATGTTTAATGTCATCAATAAATTGATTTCTTCAATTTTTTGTTGAAGACTGACCAGACTTATTCGTCTCTTATAAGGTAAAGACTTATTGTCAAACGTTAGTTGGCGAATCAAGTCCCTTCCTTTCATAAATCGATTCATTTCTGAGTCCTCTTTATGATAAATGAAATAAGAAGATGTTTCTCGAATAAACACCTGATACTGCTTCTTATTTTCTTGTTCTAAGATATTAAGTTGATGATTTGGAATGAAGATTAGTCCTTCTTGTCCAATACCCATCCAAACTTTAACAAATAGACCATCTAGCACAATTTTTTCAATTTGCTCCTCCGTGATCTCAACTTCAAACTCATGTACAGCATCTCTCTTAGTTTTATACGTTTCATAAGCTTCGGTTATTTCTTCTACAGTCAATATTTCTGAAAGCTGTTGTGTCTCAAACTTTTCAAATTCTATTTTTACTTCATTATTATGAAGCACTTCAAACACATCATGTTCCTTGAAATAACTATCAAAATACGTAGTATCATAAAGATTTTTCTTTCTTAATGACTTATTTGGTATGGAAATGCAGCTTTTTCCATCAGAAAGAACAAAATCTATCGTTTTTTTCTTGCTCTTCAATTCTAATCCCAGTAACCGAGCTTTCTCAACTAAATCATCAAATGAGTTGGATCTTAGCAATAAAAATTCTAAAATCAGTTCAATCTTTTTCTTGGCAAAGTAACGTTGAAAATATTCTTTTGAATAGGGTTCTCTCTTATTCAGCTTATCTCCTTGGATGACTTGCTTCATATTTCTATCTGTCATAAAAAATCGGCTATGTTTCCTTGAGAAATCTATTTTGACATTTAGTTGCTCAGCTTTTTGCATAAAATCATTGAAATCAATTGAATGTTCCATGAGAAAAAATAACCGCTGCTTCAATTCGTATTTGTGATTAGAACGTCGATAGACCTCATAATCTCTATGAGAATAACGTTTAGGTGGAATGATTTTAGCACCCGCTACTTTAGAAATTCTATCCGAAATCATTTGTAAATTTCTTTCAAGAGCGTAGTCCCACTTCAACTTTTTTTGAGATTGGCTATTGATTGAGTTGATAATAATGTGATTATGACAATGGTCCTGATCAACATGAGTGGCAACAATGAATTTATATTGACCACCTATCAACTCTTTTATCGTTTCATAGCCAATACGATTGATTCCCTCTGGGCTTAATTTATCTTCAGGTGAGAAAGACTGAATGATATGATGAGCATGTATTTTCTGTTGCTTTTTCTCTTGTCTATCAAACCGTGAATCGTATAGTTGGTCATTTGATAGGAAATTATTTTGATACATCTTTACTAGCTCTATATAGTCAGGAAAATCAAGATAATTACTCATCCCAAAATCTGAAATCAATGATAAATTCCTGGTTTTCTTAGGATCAAGAATATACTTAATCAATTGACGGCGGTATTTTTTCCCATGAACAGCATAATGCTTAGTGATGACCATAAAATTCTCTCAATCGCTGACACTTTATGTCAAAATCTTGTTGTAACTGTGTTTCTAACTCTGCTATACCGAGCTGCAATTCTTTGACTTGTTGAAGACTAAGTAGGTGGCTTTGATTTACCGAACGTGCAATCTGGTTTATATTATTTCCAATCCTACGAATTTCAAAAATCAGGTCTTGAAAACCTCTTGTATCGATTGTGATAAAATTCATACGAGGATTGAGTAAGGTTTTTCTGGCATAATGCGAAAAGTTTGGACACTGACTCTGAGCAAGATTTTTATTGAGGATAATTAATTCTTGATCACTCAAATACACCTTTTTCAAATTGGTTCGATAACGATTTTCCATAATAACTTACCCCATGTACTTGTCTTTGAATGAATAGCTTAATGGAATAGTTACCTCAATTTCCTTCATCAAGTCTTTGATACAAGTCAGGATGATTTCAAGATGTTCCATAGTAACTGATTGAGACAACTTTGCCAGAACAAGTATTTCATGTACATCCCGGTAAATCTGTTCTACTTTTTGGTGCTGTAAATATTTTATCCATTCTTCAAGCTGCTGAGATGGTTGGTGGTCTATTTTCAATAATTTACCTCTAGCAAAAGGGGAAAATTGTTCATATCCCTCCTGTTCCATAAAATTTTGTATCTGTTGATACTCTTCTATTGAGAAATTGACTTCCTTACGTATCTCTCTAACTAGATTTCCCATCCTGTATCCTCCTCATTCTTTAATATCGGTATATCCCCGCCCTCGTATTAGACACGGCACTGCATAATATCTTCCTTTCAGGTCTTTGCGAGCTCAGATATTGTGTCCACAATATCCCAAAAATCATATCGCCAGCTGACCAAAACCTTCCAGTTTTGACAGCCAACGATAAGATAACTTGGTGGCTCCGCCCCCCAAACCCCCAGTGAAAAATCAAGGATTGATTTTCTTAGGAATGGTATTAGGATAACAGGGATGATTTGGAAAAGGTATCACAAAATTGATATAATACTTTTATAGGAATATTTTCAAAGAGGTGCATTATGTCCAAATCATCTAAACAAATTGAAGAAGATGCTGTCGATTATTTAAAAATGGCGTTAAAAAAATCAAAACATATTAACAGAGAAATTTCTGAGGGAGATAAATAACCAATCTGGGATGGTCACATATACTTTTACAAAAATATAGAAAGACGAAATATTGATTTTTTGGAGCGAATTCCTGTTCAGTTTAAAGGTTGTGATGATTATTATAACGAAAATGTTGGATACCCTCTAAGCAGGATTAATTTGGAGCATTATCTAACTGAAGGTGGTGTGCTCTACTTTGTAGTGTACTCGAAAGACGTTAGTCCTACTGTCACTTATGCTTCACTAACACCAAAAGTCATTAAGAACGTATTGCCAGCTAGTGACAAGAAAAAAAGAATTAAGAAAAAAGAAGATATCTTGCTCCTGTTCTGGATGGCTATAATAGCGAAATTATTGATTTTACCTTATCCCGCTCTCCAAACCTCATACAAGTCAAGACCATGCTTGAGAAGGTCTTCCCTGAGGAAACTTACCCAAATACCATTCTCCATAGTGACCAAGGTTGGCAATACCAACATGAAGTCTATCACCGCTTTCTTGCAAGTAAAGGCATACATCCTTCCATGTCTCGCAAAGGGACCAGCACGGATAATGGTATGATGGAATCCTTCTTTGGTGTCTTGAAGAAAGAGATGTTTTATGGCTTTGAGAAGACTTTCAAGTCTCTGGATCAACTGGAGCAAGCTATCACCGAGTATATTTTTTACTACAACAATAAATGCATTAAAGAAAAACTAAAAGGACTTAGTCCTGTTCAGTATAGAATTAAATCCTTTCAATAATATTTTTTGTCTAACTTTTTGGGGTCAGTACAATGACTCATAAATATTTTTTTGCAAGTTCAAATACTCCATGAGATTAATAACTTTATTATTTTAGCCAACTTTACTAATCGTATAAACATTCTCCAAATTTCTCAACATCAATTGAGAAATTTGGCTTTTTCCGTTGCTCAGTTAAAGCGTCCTTTAGTTGTATATTTCCTGTTAATATCCCTTTTGAAGCATAACATTGTTTTCAATGATCGCACCCAATTGTTGACACCCATTTTAGAACCTATTCTTTGATTTTCAATAAGCGTAAACTGTTTAATGTTACAAGTAAAGTTGCTCCCATATCAGCAAATATCGCTATCCAAAGTGTTAACCAACCGGGCATGACCAAAAGTAATGCCACTAATTTAACCGCCAAAGAGAAGGTAATGTTTTGCTTGATGATTGCTAAAGCCTTACGGCTTAATTTTATTGTATATGGCAATTTACTCAAATCATCAGACATTAAGGCGATGTCAGCCGTTTCTAAAGCTGTATCAGTTCCAGCACCACCCATTGCTACACCAACGGTAGATGCCGCAAGGGCTGGAGCATCATTCACGCCATCTCCGACCATCCCCACACTTTGATGTTTTTCTCGAAGTTCTTTAATAAAATTAAGCTTATCTTCTGGAAGTAAGTCAGCTTTAATATCCGAAACACCAACTTGTTTTCCGATGGCTGTTGCCGTTATTTGGTTATCGCCTGTTAGCATCACTGTTTCGATTCCCATATTGTTCAACTTGCCGATAACTTCTTTAGACGATTCCCTCATTTCATCGGCTACGGCAATAAACGAAAGAATTTCTTTTTCTGTTCCTAACACCATCACCGTTTTACCTTGAGTTTGCATATCGGCAATTTTTTCTTTTTTATCGCTTGAAATGCTTCCGTGTAATTTCTCAAAAAGATTTTGACTTCCCACATAATACATTTCATTATTTATTTTGGCTTTAACGCCTTTACCTGTAATGGATTGAAAATCCTCTACTGTTACTTCATTGAATTTTAATCCATTTTCTTCTGCTTTTCGCATAATCGCTGAAGCAAGAGGGTGCTGCGATCCTTTTTCAATGGCTGATGTTATGGTTATTAATTCATTTTCATTTCTACCATATGTCACAATGTCTGTTACAGCTGGAATCCCTTTGGTTAATGTTCCTGTTTTATCAAAGGCTATCGCTTTTAAGTGTCCTGCTGCTTCTAAATGGATACCACCTTTAATTAATACACCATTTTTCGCTGCATTTCCTATTGCTGTAACCACAGCAACTGGAGTTGAGACTACTAAGGAACAAGGACAACCAACCACTAATACAGCTAATCCTTGATAAATCCATTGGCTCCAGTCTCCGCCAAATAATGGTGGAACTACTGCAATTAAAAGAGCTAGTATGACAATAGCTGGTGTATAGTATTTTGCAAATTTATCGACAAACGCTTGAGAGGGGGCCCGTTCTGCTTGGGCTTCTTCTACCAAGTGAATGATTTTTGAAAGAGTGGTATCTTCAACTCGTTTTGTTACTTTAACCTCAAGTAACCCTTCTTCATTCAAGGTTCCTGCAAATACTTCATCATTTGTGATTTTCGTTACTGGAACACTTTCACCTGTAATCGCAGCCTGATTTAATGTCGATGTACCTTTAACCACTATTCCATCCATTGCTAACTTTTGACCGGGCTTAACTATCATGATGTCTCCAACTTGAATCTCATCAACATGAATCATCATTTCTTCATTGCCTCGTCGAATTAACGCTTCTTTTGGGGCAATATCCATTAAAGATTCAATAGATTGACGTGCTTTATCCATTGAATAACGCTCTAATATCAAAAATCTCCTAGCAGGAAAACCTGCTAGGAGATTTTTTACGAGAGGTACTTGCTTAAGCTTTGAAAATCGGATTTATCATCTGATGTTTATCAAACAATCTACCAATTAAGCTTCTTCGTCTTCTTTACGACGACGTCCTGCAAGACCGAGACCAAGTAATGCACTTGCAGCTGCTGCTACCATAGCCACAGTAGAATCCACTGTACCTGTATTTGGCAATTCTTTAGCTGCTTTACGCGCATTTGCTTGTGCTGATACTGTTTGGCTAGCATTAGATGCTGCTTGAGTAGTAGCTGCATCTACTGCTGCTTTAGCTTTGTCTTTTC
>NZ_KV826432.1:98054-119015 GCF_001835915.1 Streptococcus sp. HMSC034E12 | reverse complement strand
TCCTTCCTTTTTCTTACCTTTTAAGGATAGCAAATTTGAAGCTTTTAGGAGAGCTGGGTAGCTGTTCTACTCTTTTTGGTTTCTATTTCGTACTTCTTAATACGCCTATCTATCTCTTCAGGTACTTTTACATTCTTTTCAGCGGATAAAGTTAAAATTAACAGATGTCTGTTTGGGAGTTTTCATGATAAATTCAGCATTATAATTCTGTAAATTCTGTAGTGAAGCATCGATTATGAAATTCTAAAAAACGCCTGCTTACGAAATTGTTTTTTTGTAAAAGCAATTTCGTAAACAAGCGTCTACGTTTCTTATCATAAGATGAGTGTTCCCGCTAGGAAAAATCCTAGCGGTAGACCAGAGCTAGACTAAGAGTAACATTACTCCATCATCATAACACTCAACAAAATTGATAAAAATTATACTAATTCAATGATTGCCATTGGAGCAGCATCACCACGACGTGGTTCAGTTTTAAGGATACGAGTATATCCACCGTTACGTTCTGCATAACGAGGAGCTAAATCAGAGAATAATTTTTGAAGAGCAGTAGTTGAAGTATACTTTTCTGTTTCTTCATCATAGTTTTCTGAGGCAATTTCGTTACGAACAAAAGCTGCTGCTTGACGACGAGCATGCAAATCACCACGTTTACCCAAAGTAATCATTTTTTCAACTGTTTTACGGATTTCTTTAGCACGAGCTTCTGTTGTCACAATTGATTCGTTGATAATCAAGTCAGTGGTCAAGTCGCGAAGCATTGCTTTACGTTGTGAGCTAGTGCGTCCTAGTTTACGGTAAGCCATGTTTTCCTCCTTTATTTATCGTTTTTTAATCCAAGACCGAGATCAGCAAGTTTTACTTTCACTTCTTCAAGACTCTTACGTCCTAGATTTCTTACTTTCATCATTTCAGGTTCAGTTTTTTCTGTCAAATCAAATACAGTATTGATACCAGCACGTTTCAAACAGTTGTACGAACGAACTGACAAATCTAATTCTTCAATTGTACGATCCAACACACGATCATCTGAAACTTTTTCTGTTTCTCTCATCACATCAGTAGATTTTGCTACTTCAGTTAAGTTAGTAAACAGGTCTAAATGTTCCGTTAAAATGTGCGCAGAAAGCCCTAGGGCATCTTCTGGAATAATCGTCCCGTCTGTCATGATTTCAAGAGTTAATTTATCAAAACCATCATTGCTACCAACGCGAGCTGGTTCAACTTGATAATTAACTTTTTTCACCGGCGTATAGATTGAATCTACCGCAAGCGTCCCTACTGGTGCATCATCTTTTTTGTTTTCATCAGCCGGTACATAACCACGACCTGTATTTACGGTCATAATAGCTTTTAAGCTAGCACCTTCACCAATTGTAAAGAGATAATGATCAGGATTTACAATTTCAATATCACTATCCGTCAAAATATCACCGGCAGTAATTTCTGCAGGACCTTCAACATCCAGTTCAATTGTCTTTTCGTCTTCGACGTAAGATTTTACAGCAATCCCTTTGACGTTCAGAATGATTTGCATCACATCTTCACGGACACCTGGAACTGTATCGAATTCGTGCAATACACCTTCAATATTGATAGATGTCACAGCAGCACCCGGTAGAGATGCAAGAAGTACACGGCGAAGTGAGTTCCCAAGCGTTGTACCATAACCACGTTCTAGTGGTTCTACTACAAATATGCCATAGTCTTTCTTTTCATCAATTTTTGTTATATTTGGTTTTTCAAACTCAATCATTTAGTTACTCCCTCTTAAACGAAAAGCAGTGTAATGGTTTATGATTATACACGGCGACGTTTTGGAGGACGAGCACCATTGTGTGGCACAGGAGTCACATCACGAATAGCTGTTACTTCAAGACCAGCGGCAGCAAGAGCACGAATAGCTGACTCACGACCAGAACCTGGACCTTTAACAGTAACTTCAACTGATTTAAGACCGTGTTCTTGTGCAGACTTTGCAGCAGCTTCAGATGCCATTTGGGCAGCAAATGGTGTAGATTTACGAGAACCTTTAAATCCAAGAGCTCCGGCAGATGACCAAGCAATTGCGTTACCATGCACATCAGTAATCATAACAATAGTGTTGTTAAATGTAGCGTGAATATGAGCAATACCAGATTCGATATTTTTCTTCACACGACGTTTACGTGTTGGTTTAGCCAAGACTTTTTACCTCCTTATATTATTTTTTCTTACCAGCAATCGCAACAGCTTTACCTTTACGAGTGCGAGCGTTGTTCTTTGTGTTTTGTCCACGTACAGGAAGTCCACGACGATGACGGATTCCGCGATATGAACCAATTTCCATCAAACGTTTGATGTTTAAGTTTACTTCACGACGAAGGTCACCTTCAACTTTGATAGCATCCACTTCACGACGGATAGCGTCTTCTTGATCAGATGTTAAATCTTTCACACGAATATCCTCTGAAACTCCAGCAGCTGCTAAAATTTTCTTAGATGTTGGAAGACCAATACCGTATACATAAGTCAGTGAAACAACTACACGTTTGTCATTTGGAATATCAACTCCAGCAATACGAGCCATTTTTTCTCCTTTCTATTATCCTTGACGTTGTTTGTGTTTTGGATTTGCTGGGCAAATCACCATAACACGACCATTACGACGAATAACTTTGCAGTATTCGCAAATTGGTTTGACCGATGGTCTTACTTTCATTTCTTATCCCTCCAAGTATTTCGATTATTTAAAGCGGTAAGTGATCCGTCCACGTGTCAAATCATAAGGACTCATCTCGACAGTAACACGGTCTCCCGCTAAAATACGAATATAGTTTTTACGAATTTTACCAGAAACTGTTGCTAAAATCTGATGTCCATTTTCAAGTTCAACCGTAAACATTGCATTCGGCATTGTATCAACTACTTTGCCTTCAACTTCAATCACATCGTCTTTTGCCACGCAAAAGCACCCCCTAAATTTCGATTCATTCCTCTGAACACAGAGGTAACAATTATAAGTCAGACTAATTCATTGTATCACTACTTGTCAAATATTGCAAGTGTAAAAAACGCTTTTATTTTAACTTTAACAAGACTTTTTCAATATCTTTAAATACATCATCAATCTCTTGATTTCCTTGAATATCATAAACCAAATTTTGAGAACGATAATGCTCAATAATTGGTGCTCCTTGAGCGATATTGACATCTAAACGGCGTTTCACGGTTTCTGGCTTGTCATCCTCACGTTGATAATAATCCTCTTCATTATAATCTGCTGGTGGATTGAAGACTTTATGGAAGGTTTCTCCCGTTTTTTTGTGAATAATCCGTCCGCTCAAGCGCTCTAGCAAGCTGTTAGGATCCACTTCGATATTAACAACCCCGTCTAAAGTAAGCCCAAGTTCAGCAAGTATCTGATCCAGTGCATGAGCTTGATCAATGGTGCGTGGGTAGCCATCTAATAAAAAGCCTTTTTCTTTAATATCATCTTGTGCTAAACGTTCTTTGACAATCCCATTAGTCACTTCATCTGGCACTAATTCACCTTTGTCAATATATGATTTCGCAAGTACCCCCATTTCAGTTTGGTTGGCCATGGCTGCACGGAACATATCCCCTGTTGAGATATGCGCAACACCAAATTCCTCAACGATTTTGGCCGCTTGAGTCCCCTTGCCTGCACCTGGCAAGCCCATAATCAAAAGATTCATGATCCTTCTCCTTTTTTGTTTTTAAATAAATCTATTACAAATTCTTAATAAACTTGTTTAAAAACAAAATAGAAAGAGTGGGACAGACTTCAGAAAATCTATGATTTTCGATTTGCTCTCCCACCCCGCAACATAGTTGATTCAGGATGAAAACAAAAACTCATTTTCATCATCAACCACTGCGTTCGTACTTTAACGCAAATTGCTTTTAAAGTATAGAATATCTTTCTTTACTCTGTTTCTATTCTGTTGTATTCATAAAGCCAGTATATTTTCTCTTCAGAAGGTAGCCTTCAAGCTGTTTCATTCCTTCAATACCAGTTGCAATAATAATCAGCAAACTAGTACCACCTAAAGCAACAGCATCTGTCAATCCAAACAAATCTTTTGCTAAAATCGGTAAAATCGAAATAAAGCCTAAGAAAAGTGAACCAACTGTTGCTAAGCGACGAAGCAACTTAGACATATATTCTTCTGTTCCTTTACCAGGACGTACACCATGAATATAGGCACCGCTCTTTTGCAAATTCTCTGCAGTTTTCTCTGGATTGATTTGTACAAATGTATAGAAAAATGTAAACAAAATAATCAAGAGTGCGTACATCACAATTCCGCTTGCGGTTGTTGTTGCAAACAAGGACTGGGCCACTCGAACCCATTGTGCATTATGACCTGTAGCTGTCAAAAATTGGAAAATAGCTGCAGGTGCGGCAGTAATCGAACTTGCAAAGATAACCGGAATAACACCCGCCGGATTGACCTTCAAAGGAAGGTATGAGCTAGAAGGCGCACCTTGCGCAATCTTTGTATACTGGATTGGAATTTTGTATTCTGCTTGTTGAACGAAGGTTGTAAAGTAAACAATGAGTAAAACAGCTATAATCAGAATAGTAACAAAAATGATAGATGAAGTAATACGGCTGCTTGGTACATTGACAAAGTAGTCTACATATATACTCTTAATCATTCCTGGAATTGCTGCTACGATACCTGCAAAGATAATCATAGAAACACCGTTACCATAGCCTTTATCTGTAATTTGTTCCCCTAACCAAGTCACAATCATAGAACCCGTCGTTAACAGAAAACCAATCAGCAAATAAGTTTGCCAGTTAGGCGTTGCCACCAACTTAGCACTAGACAAGGTATGGAAACCTGCTGTAATACCGATAGATTGAACAAACGCCAAGACTAAGGCAATATAGCGCGTTGCTTGATTTAACTTTCTTCGTCCAACTTCACCTTGCTTGCCCCATTCTACAAACTTAGGTAAAATATCCATTTGTAGCAATTGAACAACAATAGAGGCGGTAATATACGGACTAACTCCCAATGCAAATACTGAGAAATTTCGCAAAGCATTACCTGACACAAGGCTGAGCATGTTTAGAAATGAAAGCCCGTTAAGAGCTTCCAAGCTTTTTGCATTAACACCTGGAACAGTAATCGTCGTACCAATTCGAAATACTAATACAATAAAAATTGTAAAGAGAATTTTTGAACGAACCTGTTTGATTTTTAATGCATCTTTTAATAGTTTAAAAAACATAGGTCACCTCGCTTAGATGACTTCCACTGAACCACCTTTAGCAGTGATAGCTTCTTCGGCTGATTTAGAGAATTTAGCTGCTTTCACAGTCAATTTCTTTGTCAATTCGCCGTTACCAAGAATCTTAACACCAGATTTTTCAGCTTTTACAATCCCTGCTTCGATAAGGACAACTGGAGTTACTTCTGCCCCGTCTTCAAAAACATTCAATTGATCAAGATTTACAATTGCATATTCTTTACGATTGATGTTCAAGAAACCACGTTTTGGCATGCGACGGAACAATGGTGTTTGTCCACCTTCAAAACCAAGACGAACTTTACCACCACTACGAGCTTTTTGACCTTTTTGACCACGTCCAGCTGTTTTACCATTACCAGATGAAGTACCACGACCAACACGGTTACGGACTTTACGAGAACCTGTAGCAGGTTGTAATTCATGAAGTTTCATTATATTTTTTCTCCTCTTTTGTAAAATGCTAGCGCTTATACTGAGAAAAAGGTGTCCTCAGGATAAACTCGCCTATACATATATTTAGTTTAAGGGGCTGAGAAAATCCTCTCATCCCCTAGTTTATTTCAATTTAAAGTTTTGTTAGCAAAATGATTACTTACTTAACTTCTTCAACAGTTACCAAGTGTGATACTGCTGTAATCATACCACGAACAGCAGCATTATCTTCTTTGATAACTGAGCTATTTAATTTGCCAAGTCCAAGTGCTACAACAGTTTTACGTTGTGACGGAATGCGTCCGATTGGAGACTTTGTCAAAGTAATTTTAATTTGAGCCATGTGAATCTCCTTTCTTATGCTAAGTCAGAAACTGAAATACCACGAAGGGCAGCAACTTCTTCAGCGCGTTTTAATTGTTTCAAACCTTCAACAGTTGCGCGAACGATGTTGATTGGAGTGTTAGAACCAAGTGATTTAGATGTTACATCTGCTACACCTGCCAATTCGATGACGGCACGAACAGCACCACCAGCAGCCACTCCAGCACCTTCTACAGCTGGTTTCAACAAGACACGAGCTCCACCAAATTCAGATGTTACTTCATGAGGAATTGTTGTGCCAACCATTGGTACTTCAATTAGGTTTTTCTTTGCATCTTCAACGGCTTTGCGAATTGCTTCTGGTACTTCTTGAGCTTTACCAGTACCAAAACCAACACGACCATTACGGTCACCAACAACTACAAGAGCCGCAAAACGAAGACGACGTCCACCTTTAACAACTTTTGTAACACGGTTAATCGCAACTACGCGTTCTTCAAGTTCAACTGCATTGTCTTTAAATGCCATTTTTTAGTGTCCTCCCTATTAGAATTTCAATCCGTTTTCACGAGCTGCATCAGCCAAAGCTTTTACACGTCCGTGATATAGATATCCACCGCGGTCAAACACCACTTCAGTAATACCTTTAGCAACTGCACGTTCAGCAACAAGTTTGCCGACAACAACGGCTTGTTCAGTTTTAGTTCCTTTTGAAACTTCTTTGTCAAGAGTTGAAGCGCTTGCGAGCGTTACACCCGCTACGTCATCAATTACTTGAGCGTAGATGCCTGTATTAGAACGGAATACGTTCAAACGTGGGCGATCAGCAGTTCCAGAGAGTTTTCCGCGAACGCGACGGTGGCGTTTTTGGCGGACTTTATTTTTATCTGGTTTCGAAATCACAATTTTCACCTCTTAATTTTATTTCGTGCCTAAGCACAAAGTTGGAAATAAATATTTTGGTTAAAAAACAACCTTATAATATTATTTACCAGTTTTACCTTCTTTACGGCGGACGAATTCACCAACGTAGCGGATACCTTTCCCTTTATATGGTTCAGGAGCACGCAAGCTACGGATATAAGCAGCAGTTTGTCCAACTACTTCTTTTGAGATTCCGTTCACAACAATAGTCGTTGGATTTGGAAGTTCAAAAGTAATACCTTTAGGAGCTTCCACTTCATCTGGATGAGATTTACCAACTGAAAGTACCAATTTTTTTCCTTGAAGTTGAGCACGGTATCCAACCCCACGCATTTCAAGTTCTTTCTTGAATCCTTCTGATACACCATGAACCATGTTGTTCAAAAGAGCACGAGTTGTTCCGTGGATTGTTTTCATTTCTTTTGTATCGTTTGGACGGTGAAGAGTTACTTCAGTTCCTTCCACACGAATATCAATATCTTTAGAGAACGTACGAGTGAGTTCTCCTTTAGGTCCTTTTACAGTTACGACATTGTCTTTGTTTGTCAATTCGACACCAGCAGGCAATGCAATAACTTTATTACCAATACGTGACATTTTTTGTTTTCTCCTGTTAGATTGTCAAGCCGCAGAACGACTAGTTTTCACGGGGGAACTATCATAGTAGTTTGTACGATAGTTCTAACGTTTTATTCAAATACATCATTCAAATTAGTTTTGCCAATTTGAACACGAGCTACGGCCTGTGTGAAAAAGATAAATCTATCTTGAATGCGGGCATTCATCGCTAGATTTCCTATTTTCACTTTGTCCGTCACGCTCTTTGTATCATGCAATTACCAAACGTAGGCGATTACTTCCCCACCAACATTCTTTTGGCGTGCTTCTTTGTCAGTCAACAAGCCTTCAGATGTTGAGATAATCGCAATTCCAAGTCCATTCAAGACTTTTGGAAGATCTTCACATTTTTTGTAAACACGAAGTCCTGGTGTTGAAACACGTTTCAAACCAGTGATAACTTTTTCACCGTTTTGACCGTATTTAAGGAATACACGAATAACACCTTGTTTATCATCTTCAATGTACTCAACGTTCTTCACAAAACCTTCGTGTTTAAGAATTTCAGCAATCCCTTTTTTGATATTTGATGCAGGTACTTCTAGCACTTCATGTTTTGCTTGATTCGCATTACGAATACGTGTCAAAAAGTCTGCAATTGGGTCAGTCATAACCATTTTGTTTTTCTCCTCTTACTAGTAGTTTGATAATTCACTTGCTAGTTAATGATTGAGCTAGGCTCAGTTTGATGGATACACTCTAAACAGACTTGCTGATTAGAACACGGACTACAAGCTGTGCAAAATAGATAGATTTCTCTAGGAGCATCGCTCCTGAGCGAAATCCCCTATTTTTGCTGGGCTCGTTACGCCTTTTGTATCATGTTTTAATTGAGTTCAAGCTAAGAACTTGGTGAAAAAGATAAGTTTGCCTTGGAGCATCGCTCCTACACCAAACTTCCTATTTTCATTGCGTTTTCTTAACGCTCTCACATCTTAAATTACCAAGAAGCTTTGGTAACGCCTGGAATTTGTCCTTTGTATGCTAACTCGCGGAAGCAAACACGGCAAAGTTTAAACTTGCGGTAAACTGAATGTGGACGACCACAACGTTCGCAACGAGTGTAAGCTTGCGTAGAGAACTTCGCAGGGCGTTTGTTCTTAGCAATCATTGATTTTTTAGCCAATTTATTTACCTCCTAGATTATTTTGCAAAAGGCATTCCAAGGCCTGTAAGCAATTCACGTGATTCTTCATCCGTGTTAGCAGTTGTTACAATAACAATGTCAAGACCGCGAGTCTTGTCGACATCATCAAAGTTGATTTCTGGGAAAATCAATTGTTCTTTCACACCAAGTGTGTAGTTCCCGCGTCCATCAAATGATTTTGTTGGAACACCGTGGAAGTCACGAACACGTGGAAGTGATACAGTAACCAATTTATCCAAGAATTCATACATGCGTTCACCGCGAAGAGTTACCTTAGCACCAATCGCTACACCTTCACGAAGACGGAAGCCGGCGATAGATTTTTTAGCTTTAGTGATAAGTGGTTTTTGACCTGAGATAAGAGCAAGTTCTTCAGCAGCTTTTTCAAGATTTTTAGCATTTGATACAGCATCTCCAACACCCATGTTCAAAACGATTTTATCCACTTTTGGCACAGCCATAACAGATGAGTAGTTAAACTTTTCAGTCAAAGCAGGAACTACTTCATTAAGATATTTTTCTTTTAAACGATTAGCCATTATACTTCTCCTTTCCTTCGTGATTAGTCAAGCACTTCGCCTGATTTTTTATTGTAACGAACTTTTTTGCCGTCTACAAACTTGTAGCCAACACGTCCTGCAACACCATTTTTGTCCAACACTTGAACATTAGACACATGGATTGGTGCTTCTTTTTCCACGATAGCACCTTGAGGATTTTCGTTATTCGGTTTTTGGTGTTTCTTGATGATGTTCACACCTTCAACAACAACTTTATTTACTTTTGGAAGTGCGGCAACGACTTTGGCTTCAACACCTTTGTCTTTACCAGCAATCACGCGAACTTTGTCGCCAGTTTTTACAAACATTGGTTTCTCCTTTGATTTCTTACGCCCTGACGGGCACCCTATCTATCAAAGATAGGGGACTTAGTTTGTTTTTGATTAAAGTACTTCTGGAGCAAGTGAGACGATCTTCATAAATCCACCTTCACGCAATTCGCGTGCAACTGGACCAAAGATACGTGTCCCGCGAGGTGTTTTATCATCACGGATAATCACTGCAGCATTTTCGTCAAATTTGATGTATGAACCATCTTTGCGACGAGCACCTGATTTAGTACGAACGATAACCGCTTTTACAACGTCACCTTTTTTAACCGCACCACCAGGAGTAGCTTGTTTTACAGATGCAACGATGACATCGCCAATGCTAGCGAATTTACGCTTTGAACCACCAAGAACTTTGATTGTCAAGATTTCGCGGGCACCGCTGTTGTCAGCAACTTTCAAACGAGTTTCTGTTTGAATCATTTAAGTTTTCTCCTTTCTGGTTTGATTAGATGATAACTGCTTCTTCTACAACTTCTACAAGACGGAAGCGTTTTGTAGCTGAAAGCGGACGAGTTTCCATGATACGAACAATATCGCCTTCTTTAGCGATGTTATTTTCATCATGCGCTTTGTATTTTTTAGAGTAGTTAATACGCTTACCATAGACTGGGTGGTTACGTTTTGTTTCAACTACAACTGTGATTGTTTTATCCATCTTGTCAGAAACGACGCGTCCAACAAGCGTTTTACGTTGATTACGTTCCATTTTAGAATTTCTCCTTTCCCAAGTCTATTATTTCATTTCTGATTGAACAGTTTTGATACGAGCGATTTGCTTTTTCACTTCTTTCAAGCGTGCAGTTTGTTCTAATTGACCCGTTGCTGCTTGGAAACGAAGATCAAACAATTCTTTCTTCAATTCTCTTTCACGCTTCGCGAGTTCTTCTTGAGAAAGACCACGAAGTTCTTTAACAAATTCTTTTACTTCATTAAGTTTCATGCCTTCTCCTTATTCTGCTTCACGTTTCACGAATTTTGTTTTAACCGGTAATTTGTGGCTTGCAAGACGAAGCGCTTCGCGAGCAACTTCCTCAGGCACACCAGCGATTTCAAACATCACTTTACCACGTTTAACTGGTGCAACCCAACCTTCTGGAGCACCTTTCCCAGATCCCATACGAACCCCGATAGCTTTGGCAGTGTATGATTTGTGTGGGAAGATTTTAATCCAAACTTTACCACCACGTTTCATGTAACGCGTCATAGCGATACGAGCAGCTTCAATTTGGCGGTTTGTGATCCAATGGCTAGTAGTTGCTTGAAGGCCATATTCTCCAAATGCCACTTCCTTACCACCTTTAGCTTCACCGCGCATTTTACCACGAAATTCGCGGCGGTGTTTAACACGTTTAGGTACTAACATTGGTTATTTACCTCCTTTAGTGTTTTTACGAGCTGGAAGAACTTCTCCGCGGTAAATCCATACTTTAACACCAAGTTTACCGTAAGTAGTATCTGCTTCTTCCCAAGCGTAATCAATATCTGCACGAAGCGTATGAAGCGGAACAGTCCCTTCAGAATACCCTTCACTACGAGCGATATCAGCACCGTTCAAGCGGCCAGATACTTGAGTTTTAATTCCTTTAGCTCCCGCACGCATGGTACGTTGGATTGCTTGTTTTTGAGCACGACGGAAAGCAACACGTTGTTCTAATTGGCGAGCAATTCCTTCACCAACAAGATGAGCATCCAAATCTGGTGATTTGATTTCAATGATGTTGATGTGGACTTGTTTACCAGTCAATTTGTTAAGTTTTGCACGAAGTGCATCAACGTTTGCTCCACCTTTACCGATAACCATACCTGGTTTAGCAGTGTGAAGAGAAACGTTTACTTTATTTACTGCGCGTTCGATTTCAATAGTTGAAACAGCTGCGTCAGCTAATTCTTTTTGAACGAATTTACGGATTGCAAGATCTTCATGAAGGTAATCCGCGTATTCTTTTTCAGCATACCATTTGGCATCCCAGTCACGGATGATACCGACACGCATACCTATTGGATGTACTTTTTGACCCACGATTTTACCTCCTTATTTTTCTGCAACGACCACTGTGATGTGGCTAGTGCGTTTGTTGATTGGTGAAGCTGAACCTTTTGCACGTGGACGGAAACGTTTCATTGTTGGTCCTTCGTTTGCGTAAGCTTCAGATACTACCAAGTTTGCTTTTTCCAAGCCAAAGTTGTTTTCTGCATTAGCGATTGCTGAATTCAACACTTTTTCGATAATGCCAGCAGCTTTGTTTGGTGTGAATTTCAAGATTGCGATTGCGTCAGCGACGTCTTTCCCGCGGATATTGTCAAGAACTAGACGAGATTTACGAGGTGAAACGCGCACTGTACGAGCCATTGCTTTAGCTGAAGTAATTTCTGCCATGTTTTTCTCCTCTCTTATCTACGTGTCTTCTTGTCGTCAGCAGCGTGACCTTTGTAAGTACGAGTTGGTGCAAATTCACCAAGTTTGTGCCCTACCATGTCTTCTTGGATGTAAACAGGAACATGTTTACGTCCATCATAAACTGCAATTGTATATCCGATGAAACTTGGGAAAATCGTAGAACGACGTGACCAAGTTTTGATGACTTTTTTCTTTTCGTCGTTGGCTTGAGCTTCAACTTTTTTCATCAAATGCTCATCGACGAAAGGTCCTTTTTTAAGACTGCGTCCCATTTTTATGTTTTCTCCTTTAAAATATGTACCACAACGGCTTGCACTGACAATCAGCGCTACCGAGCTGGCGGAATTTTGCGAGTTAGCTCGCTAATTATAAGTATGTAACAACTCACGAGGGGCAGTAGTTGATTGCTAGTTAGCTATAGCTATCAGCCTTGCTACACATCTAATCAACTTTGCCAAGGTTTCGCAATGAAGTTTGGCAGCTAAACCGCCAAACTTCTGCTCAGCCGCCTATTTCTCGTTGCGACGACGAATAATAAGTTTGTCGGATTTCGCTTTCTTGTTACGAGTTTTAAGTCCAAGAGCAGGTTTGCCCCATGGAGTAGATGGTGCTTTACGACCAACTGGTGCTTTACCTTCACCACCACCGTGTGGGTGATCGTTCGGGTTCATTACAGAACCGCGGACTGTTGGGCGGATGCCTTTCCAGCGGCTGCGTCCAGCCTTACCAAGGTTAACCAATCCATGTTGTTCATTTCCAACAACACCGACAGTTGCACGGCAAGTTCCAAGAATCATGCGAACTTCGCCTGATTGCAAACGAACAAGAACATATTTACCTTCTTGTCCCAATACTTGGGCAGAAGCTCCAGCAGCACGTACTAATTCACCACCATGTCCTGGTTTCAATTCAATATTATGAATCAATGTACCAACTGGGATATTAGCAAGTGGAAGAGCATTTCCGACTTTAATATCCGCTTCTGGTCCAGAAACGATGCGTTGACCAACTTCAAGGCCTTTAGGAGCGATGATGTAAGCTTTCACACCGTCAGTGTAATGTACAAGAGCGATGTTTGCTGAACGATTTGGATCGTATTCAATTGTTTTAACAACTGCTTCAACACCGTCTTTGTTACGTTTGAAGTCAATCAAACGGTAATGGCGTTTGTGTCCACCACCTTGGTGACGAACTGTGATACGACCGTTGTTGTTACGACCAGCTTTGTTGTTCAAAGAAACAAGCAAAGTTTTTTCTGGAGTGCTCGTTGTGATTTCAGCAAAATCCAAAGAAGTCATATTACGGCGACCATTTGTAGTTGGTTTATAAACTCTGATTCCCACGATATTTCCTCCTTAGATTATTCTGCTTCAGCACCGAACAACTCGATTGCTTTTGAATCAGCTGTAAGAGTGATGATAGCTTTTTTAGTTTTGTTTGTAAAACCAGTATAACGCCCTATACGTTTTGCTTTTGGTTTTACATTGATTGTGTTCACATTTGCAACTTTCACTCCGTCAAAAGCAGCTTCAACCGCTTGTTTGATCAAAAGTTTATGAGCACGAGTGTCCACTTCAAATACGTATTTACCTTCTTCAAGAAGAGCCATTGTGCTTTCTGTGATGATAGGCTTTTTGATTACGTCATACAAATTCATTATGCAAGAACCTCCTCGATTGTAGAGATAGCTTCTTTAGTAACAAGAAGTTTGTCGCTATTTACGATATCAAGAACACTTGCAGTTGTTGCTGTTGCAACTTTCACATTTGGAAGGTTACGAGCTGAAAGTGCAGCAAATTCGTTTCCTTCTTCGAGAATTACAAGTACTTTTGTATCAAGGCTAAGCGCAGCAAGTACTTTTGCAAACTCAGCAGTCTTTGGAGCTGTAAATGAAAGGCTGTCTACAGCTACGAATTTGTCCTCAGCAACTTTTTCAGAATAAACTGATTTAAGTGCCAATCTACGAACTTTTTGTGGAAGTTTGTAGGCGTATGAACGAGGAGTTGGACCAAATACGGTACCACCACCACGCCATTGTGGAGAGCGAATAGAACCTTGACGCGCACGTCCAGTTCCTTTTTGACGCCATGGTTTGCGTCCGCCACCTGATACTGCAGAGCGGTTTTTAACAGCGTGAGTTCCTTGACGAAGGCTTGCACGTTGACTGATAACAACGTCAAAGACAACTGATTCATTTGGCTCAATACCAAATACTGCATCGTTAAGAACTACTTCACCAGCTTCTTTACCAGTTTGGTCAAATAATTTTACGTTTGCCATTGTGACTGATTTCCCCTTTCTTTATTATTTACCAGCTTTAACTGCTGACTTGATAGTGATAAGAGATTTCTTAGCACCAGGCACGTTACCTTTGATGAGGATAACGTTTTTCTCTGGAACAACTTGTGCGATTTCAAGGTTTTGAATCGTTACACGATTGCCACCCATGCGTCCTGCCAAGTGTTTGTTTTTGAAAACACGGTTAGGCGCAACTGGTCCCATAGAACCAGGACGACGGTGATAACGAGAACCGTGAGCCATTGGACCACGTGATTGACCGTGGCGCTTGATAACACCTTGGAAACCTTTACCTTTTGAAGTCCCTGTTACATCAACAACATCGCCAGCTTCGAATGTATCTACTGCGATTTCTGCACCGACCTCTAAGCCTTCAATGTTTTTGAATTCACGAATGAAGCGCTTAGGAGCCGTGTTAGCTTTCGCTACATGTCCTTTAGCAGGTTTGTTGCTCAATACATCACGAAGGTCGTCAAAACCGACTTGAACAGCGTTATAACCATCTGTTTCAACTGTTTTTACTTGAAGAACCACGTTTGGTGTTGCTTCAACAACAGTTACAGGGATCAATTCGCCAGCTTCAGTGAAGATTTGAGTCATTCCCACTTTTTTCCCTAAGATTCCTTTTGTCATGAGAAAATGTTTCCTTTTCTATATTTTTTCAAAAAGTTTTTAACGAGCGTTTTTTATGCTCAAGATTAAGATATTAAGGGCGTTAAGAGAGCCTGGTAAAAATAGGAAACTGACGCAGTGTTCGACGAACACTAGGAAGTTCATCTTTTTTGCAGAGCTCTTAGCCCGTATCCAGTTAAGCCCGAATACTTTTACCTTGCATCTGATTATAGTTTGATTTCTACGTTCACACCACTTGGAAGATCCAACTTCATCAAAGCATCAACTGTTTTTTGAGTTGGGTTGATGATATCAATCAAACGTTTGTGTGTACGCATTTCAAATTGTTCGCGAGAATCTTTGTATTTGTGAGTCGCACGAATGATTGTGTAGAGGCTACGTTCAGTTGGAAGTGGGATTGGTCCTGCAACTTCTGCACCTGTACGAGTAGCAGTTTCTACGATTTTTGCAGCCGCTGTATCAAGTGTACGATGTTCGTATGCTTTCAAACGGATACGGATTTTTTTGTTTGCCATCTTTTTCTCCTTTTCGTCTATTTAAGATAATAGGCTAGCTCCACAAGAAAACCGAGACGCCATTGCGTGGCAATGCAACCGAGCGTGTCGCAACCTCTTGCATCAAAGCTACAGACTGTTTTTCACAGCACCATAATAGAATAACACAAAGCCTTACTGATTGCAAGGGATTTGAGCAAGTTTTTTAGTTTTTTTATTTAAAAGCGTTCCCCTTTCTTATTGAGCTTTTACTATCTTCTGAAAAAGCAAGAGATTAAATATAGAAATCTTTATTAGTCGTGAGTACCAACACAAAAAAATCAAGTCTCATTTAAAATGAGGCTTGACATTTACAAATCATTTTTTCTTTAATATGAATAAGTAGAATTGCCTGGTAAGAAGACAAACTACCCCTTCCACGCTTAAAGTCAGTTTGTTTCCTACATGCTTAGTTGAAGGGCTTGCACAGATTTTTAACTACTAGGATAAATCGAATGATCAATACAAACTTGCACTTCCCCATGCACTAAGAATTTACTTGTGCTTTACAGACCCATCTGCTGCTTTTGTGACAGCCTTTTGAATTTCCTGCGCATAGAGTCGACCACCTGCAGCAATTGTGTCGGCATCTTCTCCAAAGTGGATATGATCACTACCTACCCAGATTTCTGGGTGCTGCTTGGCAGTAGTGTTCCAATCGGCAATAGTGACGTAAGCATATTTCTTGGCTAACTCTCTGGCATATTGCGCATGTTTTTCGGCGACAGGATTGTCATATTTGTCTGAATTACCATCGTAAGGAGTTACCAGAATAAGCCGATGTCCCTTCGGTAGGGTCTTGACCAACTCATTCAGTTCTTCTTCGTAGTTAAAGACAATATTAACACCGCTTGCTACCACGACGGTCTTGAGCAAGCCGCCAACTGCGGCATTATTGCTCATAATTTCGCGAGCCTAAGCTGTATTGCGACTGCCTTGAGCATCGACTTGTGCATCCGGCAGGACTTCCTTCAGCGGAGTACTAGCCCGTAAGGTAACGGAGTCACCAATAATCGTCACACCATCTGCAATATTGTAACTACTAGCTTCTCCTTTTTCTGCAAGACTTTTAGTCCGATTTAGCTTGGTGTCAGCCTGATGAAGACCATTGACTAGCATATCTGTCTCAAACGCCCCAATCTTCGGAGCAAGTCCGATAGCCAGCAGGCTGATAAGAAGCAAACCTACGAAACTCATTGCCAAGACCTTTTTCAACTGCGTAAAATGCAAGTCCCAACCGAGAAAAGCAGGGGATTTCTCAGCAATGATTGGCTCAATAACATAAAAGGACAGTCCAGCAAAAGCAAGAGAAAGAAGACTTGTTAAAATCACCGCAGGCAGATTGCCCATCAGCTGTGAAAAAATCGTGTAGAAAGGCCAATGGAAAAGATAGACTCCATAACTCGTATCAGCAATCACTGTCAAAACTAGCGGTTCTTTTAGGTCGAGAGTCTTCTCATGCAAGACCCGTGTAGCCAATATCATAGCCGCCACTGACAAACTAGCCAAAAGAAAACCAAGCAAATAGGTAAAAGCGAATCAAACTTGATCCAAAGCATCATCACGCCTAATAGACCCGCTCCCGCCGCAAAGACCAGACAAGCCTCTCGCAAAGACCAGGAGCGAATTATTTTCTTTAACAGGCCTGTCATCTGTTTGATACCGGTCAAGGTCGCTAGGATACTGCCGACAAAGAAAGGATAAATGTGAGTCCAGGTCGAGAAATAAAGCCCCGAAAAACTGAGTCCTAAAAGGCTGCCAATAAACATACTGAGAAAGCTGATAAGCAAACCAAACGAAGACAGCAAAAAGATACTGCCCCTCAGCTGACCGGCTGTTTTGCAATATTTGGCTAGGAACCAGACAGCCAGTCCCCAAAGTAGATAATAATGAACCTCTACAGCCAGACTCCAGTTATGGACAAATAAATGTGGAATAAACTGAGCCTCGTAGCTTCCACCCGTTATCATTTCGTAAAAGTTAGTCACAAAGCCCATGACTGCTGCAATCTGCGTTCCAATACCGGCTACAAAATCCCGCCGAATCAAAAAGGTAAAGGGCATGACCACCAATACCATGACGATGACAGGGGGAACAATCCGATAAAAACGCCGTCGAAAGAAGGCTAGAAGCTCTATTTTTTTACTCTGAGAAAACTCATCAATCAAGAGCGCTGTAATCAGAAAACCTGAAAAGGTGAAAAAGACATCAACACCGAGAAATCCCCCAGGAAATAATTTTTAAAAAAAGTGATACAAGAGAACCAGCAATAAGCCTGTCACTCGAACCATTGAAAACCATTTAATACGCATATTTCTCCTAAATCCTTTTCACTACTGATACAGACCGACCAACTCCCGCAAGCCTACATCACTGCTGAGTCAAGCAAGCCAAAAATTCTGTTAATTGCTGCATTTAGCAACGTTGCTATAAAATCTATTTTATTCTATTTTACCAAAAAATAAGCCAAAAAAACAAAAGACCTGGAATTTTATTTTCCAAGTCCATTGCTTATTTTATCTATTCCAAAGCCCTCTTCAGTCTGGCTGATAAGAAAATCAGCCTCTTCCTGATACATTTTATAGTAGTGTTCATATTGCTGGCGGCGGCTGGTGTGCGCTTGCCGAATCCAGTGCACATCGCGACCTCGAACGTCTGTATCTCGAGCCAAGCGGCGCTCTAATTCCGTCGCTGTATCGGTGTAAAAACAAATGGACAAATCAAACAATTCTTTCGGCAGAAAAGCAACTGACATGCCTTCCACAATTAGAATTGGTTTTTCCGCTGAAAGTCGCTGACTTGGTGCCCAAGGCTAGTCAATCGTCACTATATCGCAGCCAGATTGCAAAGCTCTTATATCACGTTCCAAGCTCTTCAATTCATGAGCCACTGGAAGACAGGCTGTCACTTTTTGCTCAGGAAATTCTTTAACCGCCAGCAAGTCACGATATTCCCCGTCTATTATATAAGGATCAGCCACAAGCAGATTAACTCGCTCTCGCCCCAGACTTTCTACTAAACGTTTGGCAAAAGTAGATTTTCCAGAAGCACCGTGTCCGTAAATCGCAAGCGTATGTTTTTTTCCCATCCAGCAAATAATCCTTGACTACTTCTACTAACGACTTCTCACCGTGATTCATCTAGAAATTCCTCTTTGAATGATTGTAACCATAGCGCTCGATGAAATCTTCACGAAATTCAAGCAAATTGTCATCTAGAATGGCTTGGCGGACATTTTTCATCAGATTGATGAGGAAATAGAGATTATGATAGCTGGTTAGGCGGAGTCCAAAGGTTTCATCAGCCTTGAGCAAATGACGAAGATAAGCGCGCGTATAGTTTTTGCAGGTGTAGCAATCACAGTTATGATCGAGCGGTGTGAAATCCTCTGCAAATTGAGCATTTTTCACGACCAAACGCCCCTCACTGGTCATGCAGGTACCATTTCTGGCAATTCGTGTTGGTAGCACGCAGTCAAACATATCCACACCACGTATTACCCCGTCAATCAGACTGTCTGGCGCTCCAACTCCCATGAGATAGCGAGGCTTGTTTTCAGGCAGCATCGGAGTTGTAAAGTCCAATACGGCATTCATCTCTTCATGAGATTCACCTACAGCTAAACCACCAATAGAATATCCTGGAAAATCCATACTAACCAAATCATGGGCTGACTGGCGGCGCAAATCTTCAAAACCAGCACCCTGCACAATCCCAAAGAGACCCTGGTCATGCGGACGGCGATGCGCTTTGAGTCCACGCTCTGCCCAGCGGCTGGTCCGCTCAATGGATTTCTTGACATAATCGTACGGTTGATAGAACTGCGGGCATTCATCAAAGGACATCATGATGTCACTGCCTAGATTGTTTTGAATAGAAATGGCCTTTTCTGGAGAGAGGAACATTTTTGCGCCGTTCAGGTGATTCTTGAAGGTCACCCCTTCTTCGGTGATGTTACGGCTGTCTGCCAAGGAATAAACTTGAAAACCACCGCTGTCTGTCAGAATAGCCTGATCCCAGTTCATAAATTTATGAAGCCCACCAGCACGCGCAATCAGCTCATCACCCGGCCGCAGCCAGAGATGGTAGGTATTGGATAAAATAATCCCTGAGCCCATTTCTTTGAGTTCTTCTGGTGACTGCGTTTTTACAGTTGCCTGAGTTCCCACGGGCATAAACATGGGAGTTGGAAAAGTGCCATGCGGCGTGATAATTTCTCCCAAACGAGCACCTGTGTGCTTCTCTTTTTTAATCAAACGATATTGAATCGGTGAATCTGACATTTTTACCTCCGATACTGGGAAAAACAGTCCCAGACCTTCATTTTACAGTATGTGAGTTCATTTGACTCACAACATCCTGTATGATTTTATCAAAAAAAGGAAGAAAGATAAAGTAGATAAAAACTTTTCTTTCTCTTAGAAGAATATGGTATAATATTTTTCAATATAGGAGGCAAATATGAACTTAAGTGAATTTCGGGCAGAAGCTCGTCGTATCCAGCGCCAAACCAAGGGAATCTACGCACTCTTTTTAGTGCCAATTGTGACTGCGATTGTTTCCGTTGTTTACAATTATTCTTCAGACACCTTGTCCAATAATATCTTACAATATGGTATCCAAAATACGGTTGTCCACGGGATCAATCGTTCTCTTTTTCCAATTGCAATTGGTTTTATCGTATCTTTCTTTTTAACAGCTGCTTTTTGGACTTTGCTTGAGGTCATTCGTAGAAAACAACAAGAGGTGCATTTTTCAGATTCCATTCGGACTTTTGATAGTAAAATAATCGGTCCTGTTTTCATGACGCTTTTGCTCAAACGCGTATTGCTATTTCTGTGGAATCTTTTCGTCTGGATTGGGAGCGGCATGATGATTCTTGCTAGTTTTAGTATCATTAAACTCCTCCCCAATTCTCAAGATATTTCACAAAACGTTGCGCTTCAAACAACTATTGGAACTTTATTGCTCTACATTCTTATCGGTTTTCTCTTGATGATTATAGGCGTTCTGATTGCACTCCCTCAGTACTATGCCTATTCTCAAGTGGAATTTATCCTCTGTGATAGTTTAGAAAACAATAGCTACGATGGCGCCTTTAAAGTAATCCGTGCGAGTCGTCAGATGATGAAAGGTTATAAAGGCAAGCGATTTGTTCTTGATTTAACCTTTATCGGTTGGTACTTGCTAAGTACCATTACTTTTGGGATTGCTTCTATTTATGTTTATCCCTACGTTTATACAGCTCAAACTCTTTTCTATGAAGCTGTGAAAAAGGAAAAAGAACAAACTCCGATTTTTTCTTAGTTTTTCTAACTCTGAAAAATAAAATTAACCTCACAAAGACTTGGATACTTGTTCAGGTCTTTTAAGTTGCTTTCAAATCATTTTACATAAGTAGAACACAAGAAATACCATAAACTCTAAACAAAAAAGCCACCAATTGGGTGACTTTATTAGGGAGATTATTATGAAAAAGTTTAGGATTTCTATC
>NZ_KV826432.1:15371-97954 GCF_001835915.1 Streptococcus sp. HMSC034E12 | reverse complement strand
GATTATTATGAAAAAGTTTAGGATTTCTATCAAACAAAGTTAGGAGGTCTTCATTTGATAAATATAGTATAACCAAGTTAGCTTAAACCAAACTTAATTTTTTAGAACAAATTGATTTTTTTAGAAATTTCTTGAAAGGCATCTTTCAGCGAATCTTGATCTGTAAAAGTTGCTACTTCCCAACCTAAGAAATCACATTCTTTCCACCAACGTTTCATGTCAGCTGGACTGAAATCTACTTTCTTGCTCCTTGTTTGATGGCGACGAACTGTCTCTTCAAAAGTCAAATCATAATAGTAAGACAGAACTTTTGGATAAAAGAGAGCACGCAGTTCTTCTAGCATTTGCCCGTAAATATCTGTTTCATAAAATCCTTCAACGATCACCAACAAATCTCGCTCATAGCCATAACGGGCAATGGTTGCCGTCAAAGAGATTGACAGATTATCCGACTCGACTTTTTCTTTTAGCATGTCACGGCGAACGACATCTTGAGAGATGACAAGTGTCTTTCGTCCATAATACTCTTGCAATTTCTTTGCCAGGCTTGTTTTTCCTGAACCAGAATTGCCTCTGATAATCACCAACGTTGCCATTTACTCTCCTAAAATCAGACGGGTATGCTCCCGCTTGATACAGCGGTTCATGACAAGATCATCGTACCCAGCTGCACGAAGGATTTGCTCGGCTTCTTCATTTTCCAAGCCTAATTGTGCCCAGAAAATCCCAGCATCCGCTTCTAGAAAATCACGCGCCACATCTGGCAAAAACTCGCTGCGACGGTAAACATCGACGATATCCACCGAGAAAGGAATGTCTTTTAAATTGGCATACACGGTTTCACCTAGAATTTCCCCACCAGCTGCTCGCGGATTGACCGGAACAATCCGATAGCCCCGTTCTTGCATCTCCTTGGATACACGGTGGCTGGTTGCCTCTTCTCGATCTGACAAACCAACAACCGCAATCACCTTGCTATTTTCTAAATAATACTTGACAATCCCGTCGCTGGGATTTTTGAAATGATAGGTCATAAACTTTTCTCCGTAATCTTTCATGTATCGTGAGCTATGCTACTCCTTTTTGAATCAGAAACACAAATACTTTATAAAGTTGAATGTACCTGCTTTGAGAGTTCCTTATCTGAACTGAGCACAGCTAAAAAATCAGAATAATATCCCTCTTTTGGGTACTTTTGATTCTACTTTGCTTCATACCAGGTCTTGCCTGCGCTTTCGTCCGCTTTCAAGGGAACAGAAAGTTCAATGGCAGATTCCATGATGTCTTTGACCAACGTTTTGATAGCGGTCAGTTCGTTTTCGGGTACTTCCAGCACAATTTCGTCATGAACTTGCAATAGCATTCTGGTTTTAAAATTCCCATCTATCAGAGCTTGATCCAGTCGAATCATTGCAATTTTAAGAATGTCTGCGGCTGAGCCTTGAATTGGCGAATTGATTGCCGTCCGTTCTGCAAATCCTCGAACATTGAAGTTACGAGAATTGATATCTGGGATCTCCCGACGACGGTGAAAGAGAGTTTCTACATAGCCCTTGTCTCGTGCCTCTCGCACTACATTTTCCATATAATTCTTGATACCTGGATAGCGCTCAAAATAAGTATCAATATAGGACTTCGCTTCCTTACGGCTAATCCCCAGATTGTTGGCAAGTCCAAAGTCAGAAATTCCGTAGACAACACCAAAGTTGACAGCTTTGGCATTGCGGCGGTCATTTGGTGTCACATCTTCTGGTCTTTCGATATTAAAAACCCGCATGGCTGTTGAAGTATGAATATCAGCTCCATGTCTGAAAGCTTCAATTAAATGCTTGTCGCCTGAAATATGCGCCAAAACCCGCAGCTCAATTTGCGAATAATCAGAGCTAAGTAAGACACTGTTCTCCCACTCTGGCACAAAAGCTTTCCGAATCAAGCGACCTTGCTCTAGACGGATTGGGATATTTTGCAGATTAGGGTCAACACTTGATAATCGTCCTGTCTGAGTCAAATCTTGAAGATAGCGAGTGTGAATCTTTCCGTCTGCTAGAATCCAGTCCTGTAGTCCCGTGACATAGGTTGATTGAATCTTAGCAATTTGCCGATAGTCCAGAATTTTTTCCACAATTGGCGCGATTGGTGCCAAACGTTCCAATACATCTACTGCCGTAGAGTAGCCCGTTTTGGTTTTCTTAGTAAAAGACGTTGGCAAACCTAGTTTTTCAAAGAGAATGCCTCCCAACTGTTTAGGCGAATTGATATTAAACTCTTCCCCTGCTAAGTCATAGATTTCCTGAGTTAGCCGAGTCAGAATTCTCTCGTTTTCAATCTGCATGGTTTGCAATGTTTCGCGTTCTACCTTGATACCAGCAATTTCCATTTTAGCTAGTACAAAGGCTAAAGGTTGCTCCATTTCATACAGCAGATTTAGCTGGTCATGCTGGCGCAGCAAGTCTGTCATAGGCTTTTCCGTTTCAATGAGAACTGTGACTTTTCTGGCTAAATGGCTCAATAAAATAGCTTTTTCAGGCAGTGCCCGCTTAGCGCCTTTCCCATAAACCGCCTCATCTTCGGCGAGTTTGGTCTTGCCATAAAGACCAGCAATTGTTACGATTTCATTGTTATCAACGGTTGAAAGAAGGTACTTAGCTAAACGGCTGTCAAACGATGGTTGCGAAAGCTCAATGCCTAAGCGACTGAGCAAAACTTTAGAGCGTTTAAAATCATAAACCTTGAGGGCTGTGTTTCCCAGAAACTCTTTGAAAGCTGGTTGATGCAAAAGGTTGATGTCCTGACTGGCATAAATCTGCTGTGCATTTCCCCACGCAAAGCCCACCATCTCGTCTATGTGGTAATTGTCCCCCAACATTTCAAAGTAGAAAAAATCATCTTTACTGAGCATTTCTGGACGGACTTCCGTCACTTCCTCAAAAGCAATGTCAGCCGCCTCTTCTGGCTCTACTTCCGCTTCCAGCGCTTGCTTAAATTGCTTAAAGCCCATTTCATCATAGAATCTGCTTAATTGTTTGATATTCGGACCTTGATAGAGGATATCTTCCAAATCGATTTCGATGGGAGCTTGGGTATCAATGGTAACAAGTGTTCTAGACAAGAAAGCTATCTCTTTATCATTGATAAGATTTTCCTTCATCTTAGACTGCTTCATTTGGTCAATGTTGTCATAAATGCCTTCCAGAGAGCCATATTCCAAGAGGAGCTTGAGTCCCGTTTTCTCACCGATTTTCGTCACACCAGGGATATTGTCCGAAGAATCACCCATAAGAGCCTTAAGATCAATAAATTGTGTGGGTGTGATTCCCATTTTTTCCACGAGGTAGGCTGGTGTAAATTCCTCGAACTCAGCCACACCTTTTTTAGAAATTTCCACAATAGTATTATCATCGGCCAGCTGGATCAAGTCCTTGTCTCCGCTCACGATTGTCACATCGTAAGGAACAGCTGTGTTTTCAGCCATTTTATCCAAAGTACCGATAATGTCATCTGCCTCATACTGTTCCAAATCATAATAGCGAATACCCAACTTATCTAGCATTTCGCGAATAAAAGGCAGCTGTTCACGAAATTCCTCTGGTGTTTTAGCCCGACCGCCCTTGTAATCAGCATACATCTCTGTCCGAAAGGTGGTCTTCCCCGCATCAAATGCCACCAAGATATGAGTCGGCTGTACACGTTCTATCAAGTGATTCAACATAAGATGAAAGCCGTAAATGGCATTAGTGTGAAGCCCAGACGGACTCTTAAAACGGTCAATTTGATTATACAGTGCAAAAAAAGCACGAAAAGCGACGGACGAGCCGTCAATCAACAGTAATTTATTCTTGTTTTCCATAGGTTTATTATAACATGAAACCAAAAAAATTTTTTGATTAAGGATAGTGGTAGCACACAAAAAGCCTAAGAAAATTTTCTTAAGCCTTTATACTATTTTGATACAACAACTTTTCCAAATGTTTCACCGCATCTGCAAAGTGATCCACTACATACGTAGCTGCTTCTTGGACAGCCTTCGGAGCATGTGCCATACAGTAGGAAAGATCGGATTTTTCAAACATCGAAATGTCATTCCCTGAATCACCAAACGTCACAACTAGTTGATCGTGAGTTTTCAAAGACTGTAAGCTACTTCCCTTTGAAACATTCTTAGCCGTCACTTCTATTCGTGTCCCACCCGATTGATAAACTTCCAAATGAGAAAACTGTTCTTTTAATGTCTGCACATAGGAAGCTGTTTTTGATACTTCGGGTCGAATGTTGAATTTATAAATCTGCCGTTCGCAGACAAGGTCATAAGGATCGTCTAAGCAAAGAATGGGCATGTTCCATAACCGGCGCTTGTCTTCATGGTCAAAATTTCCGATTCTCTCTTCGCCATCTAGCGCATCGAAAATCAGTTTTTCTTGTTGGATATAGGCAAGTAAATCTATTACATTTTCCTGCTCCAGCGGTTGAGAAAATAAGAGATTGCCTTGCTCAACAATCATGGCGCCGTTAAAACCAATTGCATATTTCAGTTGAAGGTGATTTCTTTGCACAAGATAGTTTATCTCTTTAACAGATCGTCCTGTGGCAATGGCAAAATCACTATACTGCATCAGCCGCTGATAGGCTTGTAAATCTTCTGGCCTGACATCGACGGAATCTTTCACAAAAGTTCCGTCTAAATCTGTTACACATAAAATCTTATGTGCCATGGCTATTCCTCTAAACCTAGAATGTCTTGGATTTCCATTTTGAGAACATTGGCATAAGCGCCGTAGATAGATTGCATTTGCATGCCATTTTCAGCAAAGCCGAGTGCATCGTATTTCTTAATAATCGTATCTTTGTCAACTTTTGACTTGTCTTTGACATCAATCCGCAAACGAGTGATACAAGCATTGACATCCACGATATTTTCTGGACCACCGTGAGCCGCAATCAACCCAAGTGCTTGCTGATGTGTTTTTTCTTGTTTGCTCAGTTCTTTTCCTCCGGCTTGCTTTACCGGAGTAGTGTCTTGTGGTGCAGATTGACCGACATTTTGAATCTTCAAGCCATATTTACCACGCGCTTCTTGCTTACTTGCCAATTTGACTTCATTCGTATCTTCTCGACCTGGAGTCTTAAAGTTGAATTTCAAAATCATAAATTTAAAGACATAGTAATAAAGGAAGAAATAAGGGATACCTACTAAGAAGACGAGCCACCAGTGCGTTTTAGGTCCTTGCAACACACCGTAGATTACAAGGTTAATGAAACCATGTCCAGTAGGAGTTGCTACACCAGCACCCAGCATGTGCATAACAAACAAAGCAGAACCTGCCAAAACAGCGTGCACAGCGTAAAGCATTGGTGCCACAAAAAGGAAAGTAAATTCGATTGGCTCTGTAATACCAGTCAAGAATGAAGTTCCGGCTGCTGCAAAGAGAAGCGAACCTGCTACTTTGCGTTTTTCTGGAGAAGCTGCCTTGTACATAGCATAAGCAGCACCAGAAAGACCAAACATGAAGTAAACAAATTTACCACCATTGAAACGCGTAATAGATGGGTCAATAGACTTGATCGAAGAATCCGCTAAAGAAGCAAGATAGGCATTAACAGTACCGACGACATGGTTCCCACCAATTGTCCATGAGCCACCAAGCTCTGTCGTACGAACCGGCCAGTTGAGGCCATGGTGTAAACCAAACGGCAAGAGAGCCCGCTCAATCAATCCATATAAGAAAGTGCCAATCGGACCTGACTTCAAAACGAGGATAGAAACTGCACTGATACCTGCTTGAATGGTTGGCCAGATAAAGAAGATTGCAACGGCTACAAAGGACATCGCTACCATGGTAACAATCGGTACAAAACGCGGTCCACTAAAGAAACCAATCATCGTTGGCAATTCTTGCTTGACCGCCCATTTATGAATGAAGTAGACAGAAACCCCAACGATAATCCCTCCAAACACACTGAGGTCCATGGTTTGAATCCCGAGGACTTTTGTCTGCATGGCATTTGACAGGGCAAGTTTGGCTGCACCGCTTGATAAGTTAGCAGTATTGACTAGCCTTCCACTGATTTTCAACAAGAAATTCAAAACGTTGTGCAAAACAAGAAAACCTAACAGGCCAGATAAAGCTGCCGATCCTTTTTCCCGTTTTGCAAGACCAACTGAAACTCCGACTGCAAAAATAACAGGCAAGTTGCTAAAAGCTGTACCACCAAGCGCAATGAAAAATTTCATGACAAACTGAAAAATAGCATTGTTCAAGAAAGGAAACATCTTCAGCGTGTTTTCGTTGGTAAAGGCTGTACCAATACCTTGGATAATCCCCGCACCCGGCAAAACCGAAACAGGGAGTAAGAATGAGCGTCCAAATTGCTCAAAAACAGAGATAAATTTATTCTTCTCTTTCATCTTTTTGCTCCTTGTGTTTTTCTGTTTTCATTTTAGCAGAAATAAACTTGAAAACGTTTTTTTGAAAAGAAGTTTCTATCTTGCATAATTTTGACTATTTCGGTAAAATTTTACTAAGCAGAAAACGTTTTACTAAAAACGATACTTTAGAAAAGAGGCTTTATGTTTCTAAAAAATTTAAAACAGCACTATGACAGATTGTCTGTAAATGAACAAGAGGTCATTGATTATCTCATGCGACAAGAAGAAGTAGAGACGATTACACTAAAGACAATTGCCAATGAACTGTTTATCTCTTCATCAACCGTCATCCGTGCTTGTAAGAAATTAGGCTATCAAACCTATAACGAATTGCGCTATGATTTACGCTTATCAAAAGAACTCAAAAAAGATCAAGCGAAATCCGTAGCGTCCTCTTTTGAACAAATGAAAGAACAAATTCAAGTTGAATTCGCACATACCATTTCTATCTTGTCCGAAAAAGACTTTCAAATCTTTGCACAAAAAATTTTGGCTGCCCGACGGATTTTCTGCATTGGTGTTGGCTCTAGCTACATGGCTATGACCGACTTCAATCGAAAATTGAAACTCATTAACATCTGGTCCAATGACTACTTTGAGCAATACAGCATTGACCGGATTAAAGACATTGCTACGCCAAAAGATGTGATTATCGTCTTTTCACTCGGTGGCAGCAATAAAGACGTCAACCACAGTATCTTACAGGCAAAAGAACAAGGGGCAACTGTTCTTACAATCACCACTTTAGGAAATCATCTCCTTGCTAAAATCAGCGACCACATGATCTTTATCTACGATGCACCTAAAAAGCGCGAAAAACTACGCTCACGCCTAATGTTCAATTTAGTTGGAAATCTTCTCTTTGAAGTCATTCTAGCTGAGCAACAAACAAACTAATAAAAACAAAGAGTGAGATAAACCGGAAATGTTCATTTTTCTAGTCTATCTCACTTTCATTTTATAAATCTAATACAAGCGAAAAACTGCTACCTTGTCCATACTCACTTTGCACGAAAATATCACCACCCAATTGGCGTGCTAATTCACGTGCAATATAGAGCCCTAGACCGTGCCCGCCAGTTTTCATATTGCGAGAAGATTCTACCCGATAAAGTCGTTTAAATATTTTCTCCAAATCCTCTGACTTAATGCCCTGACCTTCATCTGCCACCGTTAAAGTCAAGCGCTTATTGTCAACCGCCGCATCAATAGTAAGCTTAGTGCCTGCTTCTGAATACTTAAAAGCATTGCTGACAAGATTGAGAATAATCCGCGAGAGTTTATCATAGTTGCTGATAATTTTTGCTGATTCTGGCTGTACTGAAATCTGAATATCTCGGTCTTCTTTATCAATCACCAATTGAAACTCCGACATAATATCAATCAAGAGCTTATCAAGGAAAATCTCTTCTTTTTCAAGCGGTACATCTGGCTGATTCATCGTATTCAGAGTGATAAAACTTAGCTCCTCGGCCAGCTTATTCAACCGATCGGTCTGCCGACTGATGGTTTTGAGATAATACTGCTGCTCATCTGCCGCAATCACACCGTCTAGCATTCCTTCAACAGTTGCTTGAATAGATGTCAAAGGCGTTTTAATATCATGTGAAAGCTGAGCAATCATCAAACCCTTTTCCTTCTCACTTTCTTCCAACGAAGTAAAGGTACTTTGCAAGTTTCTTGACATATTATTAAAGACATCTGCCAGCTCTTTAAATTCTGTTGGGTTTTTAATTGTATTCACCGTTTCAAATTGCTTGTCAGAGATTCCTTTTATGAGTTGTTTTAATTTATCCAAAGAAAGAAAGACACGGCTCAACAGCAAAAGGCTAACCAATGCCCCTGTAATACTAGCCAGAATGCTAATACCAATAATAAAATAAATATCACTTTTTGAAATCAGCATGGTGTTGACAGACCAGATGATTGCAACAACCGTGATCGTTGTGGAAATGAGGTATCCCACAATAATAAAGTGTTTTAATTTCATTTTAAACCTCTATCTTATACCCTAAGCCCCAGACGGTCTTAATCGTGGGTGTTTTTTCTGTACTGTATTTTGCTAAATCTTGCCGCAAGGCATGAATGTGAACATTCAACGTATTTGTATCATCTACAAAATCTTCTTGCCAGACTTTCTCATACAATTCTGTCTTAGAAAAGACCCGCTGAGGATTGCTGGCCAAAATCCATAGCAACTCAAAAGATTTAATGGTCATCATCAATGATTGTCCGTGCACTGTCACTTCGCGCGTTGCATGATTTATCTCTAAATCCCCTAGTTGGAGTTTTTCATCTGCTCCCACACTGCGGTGAATGCGCCGCAAGATATTATGCACCCGCAACACCAACTCCCGCGGACTGAAAGGTTTGGTAATAAAATCATCCGCCCCCATACTGAGGGAATAAATTTTATCCGGTTCAGATGTTTTAGCAGTGATAAAAAGGAAAGGTTGCTCCGGAGCAAGATACTGCACTTCGCCAATCAAATCATACCCGTCCATGTTGGGCATCATAATATCGGTGACAATCAAATCAATCGGATATTTCTTAAAAAGCTCCAAAGCTTCCTGCCCATCATGCGCCACATTGACTTCATAACCTGCCTGTGTTAAATAACGCTTGTTAATCTCGGTAATCTCTACTTCATCATCTACTAACAAAATCCTCTTCGTCATTTTCTTACCTCTATTGTGAAAAATAGTGTTATACCACGAAAAAGTATAACACTATTTCTATACTTGATTCAAGCGTTATTGCTCACAAATGCGAGAATTACTTCTTTTCTCTGCGTTTCATGCCAACAAGTGCTAAAATAGCTGCTGCACTTAATCCAAGAAGTCCTAGGACTGTCAAGCCAAGAGAGGATTTTTGACCTGTATTAGGAAGCGATTTTTTGCTTGCTGTAGCTTGTCCACCTTTTGAAGATGTCGCAGAAGGTGTTCCACCTTTATTTGAATGCTTGCTTCCGTCATAATCTGCTTTTTTACCTTGGTTTTGTGCCTGATCATTTTGACCTTGTTGAGATTGTCCTTTAGAGTCCGCTTTCTTTTCACCTTTTAGGTTAATCGTCACAGATTTCGTCGCAATGACATTCTTCAAGTCCGCTTTGCCATCTTTGGTTGCTCCATACACTGTAACAGTCGCTTTATAAGAATGCGTACCATTAGCTTTTAGTTGGTCTAATAAAGCTTTATCCTGTTCACCTGCTGCATTACCATCTAGTGAGACTTGATAGAAATATTGCCCCTTTCCTAAACCTGCAAGTGGTAGGATACCTGCATGGTTTGCTTTACCATTATCTGACCATAAGGCGCCGTCTGAGGATTTCAACAAGAGACGTGTTAACATCCCATCACCACCGAAGAGTTCGTACGGAATGACTTCATTCACCCCTGCTGTAAAGGGACCAGGGTGGTTCGCATTGGCTAGGAAAGAAGCCGGAACATCTGTACTGCCCTTGATATTGTCCGTTACAGATTGCTTAGCTTGAGCAAGAGTTGGATCTTCTTGCGCTTTTGAAGCTGTTTCTTTTGCAACTGTTTCTGACGCCTTTTGGATTTTTTTCGCAGCTTCCGCGACGGACTTGCCTACTTTGTTTTCTTCTGTAACTTCTTGTTTTTCTTGCACCTTTTTATCTGGTGTTTGAGTTGTTTTGCCAGACAAGTCTTGTGAGGGTTTTGTTGTACTTGGTGTTCCTTTCTTTTCAGCTGACGGGCTTTCTGTTTGCCCTACTTTCGAATCAAGTATGGATTTACCAGAGTCTGTCGAACTATTTGAAGGGGTTGTTGTCACCACCTTGTTTTGCGCACCAACTTGGGCATTTACCGGATTACTAATAAGAATAAAGAATCCACTTGCCACAACTACGGAAGCAACACCTACACTTAACCGACGGATAGACCATTTTGTATATTTTTCATTATTTGAACGATGATTTTTGTCAACCATATTATTTACTCCTTTGATTATTTTTAATGGTTGATTAAAGTTTACCAAGCTCTTATTAACTATCCGTAAGACAAAGTTAAAGTTTTTCTTAAATAAGCATTATTTCTTGCTTATTTATAGAATTTTCACATGTTGTGATATACTAGATTACATGAACAACACCTATTATTTTGTCCGCCATGCACATTCGACTTACACACCTGACGAATGGACACGCCCTTTGTCACAAAAGGGACTCGCTTCCCTCTCACAATTAAAAATACTAGAGAATAAGCCAATCTCTGCTATTTATTCTAGTCCTTACCAACGAGCAATTGAAACGATTGAGCCTTTGGCACTAACCTTTGGGCTTCCGATTCAACTTGATAAGCGATTGATTGAACGAAAACTAAGCAGTCAGCAGGTTTCCGACCAAACATTTGAAACTACACTCAAGCAACTTTGGCAAAATCCTGACAGTTCTCTACCGGGTGGCGAATCGAACCTCATGGCTCAAAAACGAGCTCTAGCATTTCTGCAAAAATTAGAAGAAAATCACCAAGATGAACACATCATCATCAGTTCTCACGGCAATCTGATTTGTATCCTGCTCAGCTATTTTGATGGACAAATCCATTATGATTTTTGGAAACAACTGCCCATGCCCGCTATTTTAATATTAAAAGATGACAAAGTATACTTGCAGTAAGATCCGAATCAACTTTATCTATCAGTCACAAATTATTTTTTCACTAGTGAAACTCCTAAACCATTCCTATTTAGTTTAGGAATTTTTATTTGACAAATGATTTTCCAATCACCTCAAACTCTTATACAGTTTCTTTCGCGTTCGTTTCTTCCATGAAAATGCATTACTCCCCGTCCAAAAGTGTTTGTTTCTGACATCGAAACATGCTCATCAATCGGTCGAAAATTTGTCTCTCGAATCTCACGAAACAATCTCTTGTCTACGACCAGACAATAAACTAAATAGAAATAATAATATGAACTAATCGTTATCCACAAAAGATGTTCTTAGTCCATACAATCCCTCCCACATACTTTCATTTTAAGATAAAGATAGTTATACCTGTTTTCAAACCATTTGTCTATATATTTTTGTCTCTTTTTGAGCATCAAAAAAAGCACGCAAATGAGACACTTTCCTAAAATGCGAAAGCTTCATTCGTGTGCTAGGGTTAGGTGGAAAAATAGAATAAAGTTAAACCAAGAAAATAATGAAAATTAGTTGACTCTATCTTAGAATTCTTTCTCCACTACTTCCAAAGCTCGTTCAATAACCACATGCATATCATAATATTTGTAATCGGCTAAACGCCCACAAAAGATAACATTATCGTTCTTTTTTGCTTCTTCTAAATACTTATTATAGATAGCATTGTTTTTCTCATCATTGATTGGATAATATGGCTCATCTCCACGCTTCCAATTAGCTGGATATTCTCGCGTGATAACTGTTTTTTCTTGTGTTCCATATTCAAAATGTTTGTGTTCAATGATACGAGTATAAGGAATTTCACGCTCTGTATAATTGATGACTGCATTCCCTTGATGATTTTCTTCATCTAAAACTTCATACTCAAAACGAAGACTACGATATTCCAATTCACCATGCTTATAATCAAAATATTGGTCGATCATACCTGTAAAGACAATCTTATCAGCAGATGCTTCCAACTCTTTGCGATTGACAAAAAAATCTACTCCAAGCTCAACTTCAACACCTTCAAGCATATTTTCAACGATAACATTATAACCACCGATTGGAATTCCTTGATAACGGTCGTTGAAGTAATTATTATCAAAAGTTAAACGTAATAGTAATATTGAATAACCCAAACGAGTGCCTCTGTCAGAACCGATGTAATTGACGCTCCAATAAATCCCAAAGAAGGAATTAAAAGTAAGTTTAATCCAACGCTTACAAAAGCAGGAATTGTAGTTGACAACATAAACTCTCGATTTTTATTATGAGGTATTAAAATCTGAATTCCCATAATATTTTTCCAACCAATAAAGAACATCCGTGCAATCATAATCTCAATAGCCACTCGTGCTTCTTGAAAGTCCTTCCCTAAAAAGAAATTGACAAAATCTTTATTTACAATTAACATCCCTGCAATAATTGGGAAAATAATCAAATTATAAATCAAGAAAGACATTTCATACATTTTATTAACTGCTTTATAATCACCTGAAGACAGCAAACTTGAAACACGAGGAAGCATCACACTGCCAAGAGAAGTTACAATTGTTAGTAATATATTTATGATTTTTAAGGCTTGATCATAAATTCCCACATCCTTAGTTGAAGATAAAGCGCCTAGCATAGTTCGATCCAGCGTCACATATAGCGAGATGGCAATTTGAGGTAAAAACAATAGAATAACTGGTTTTAAATGTTCTTTTGCATGTACAACATCGAAATGTGGTTTCCCAATAAATTCCTTCGCTGGCAACCACATACTGAGCTGACCAAGTAGTTCAAATCCTGTCAAAAGAAAAACATATAAATATAAATCATTTGGTGTTTTCACAAATAAAAAGATTGATAGGATCCCTAAAAGTTTAACTGTAATATTCCGAATGGTAATCTTACGAAAATCTTCCAAACCTTGAAAAAGCCAAGAAATATCAAGGCCTTTTGACAACAAGCTCAATCCTAAAATGTAAGCAACAGGATTCTGCATACTTGGAACACTCCAACAAAGAAGAAGATAAAGAACTATAGAAATAAATGCTGCAACTACTTGCAAACTATATATTCCCCAGAAAGTCGGCTGAATATTCTTTCGATTTGCAGAAACCTCTTTCGTACCATAATTCGCTACTCCTAAAGTTGCTAGTAAGATGAAGTAGGTCACAATTGAATTAAAATAACCATAAGTTCCTAAATCCTCAGACGAGAAAATCCGTGTTACATATGGAGTAGTCAGTATCGGAAGGATGATGACCAGTAACTGATAGGAGAAGTTATAAGCGTAATTTTTTAATATTTTCATGTATTAATCCTCAAGTTCACTTTCCTTTTTTGGAAAAGTAATTGAAGCAAACATTATATACATAAATATATCATAGGATGGTCGAATCCAAAATGCTTCAATCATACAGTTTACGGATACCAAAGATAAAATTGCTAACAACAAATAATTCCCTTGTTTATATGACTTCCAAGACTGTAGAACATATAAAATAATAAGTATAATTAATGGAAATATGCCATAGGTAAATAGCATTTGTATATAAGAAGAGTCCACATAATTATAACTGTAAACCGATTCTGTCGAACCTCCATATCCAATAAATTGAATCCCTTTTGTTCCAAATAAATGTAAATCATATTTTGATAGAGCTTCTTTACCTAAATGCAGTCTCATACTCATTAAATTATTCACCAATACATAAAATGGACTTGCCCAAGTAAACCGCGAACTTAAATAATACATTAATGAAGATAAAATTGGAACAGAAAAGGGTAAAATAGCATAAACTTTCAGCTTCGTATTCTTCATATAATAAAAAAATAAAAAGATTAATGTAGCAATAAAAATAGAGAGAGCATTTAAACGAGCATCACAATATTTAAGAACAAAATAAGAAAGAAGAAGACCTATAATACTACGTATCCATATTATTTTATCTTTTAACAAATAAGAAATAGCTAGAAAAAGATAAAAACAATGAGAAGCAAAGTCTGTTGGATAAATAAAACCAAATGAATTTCGTACAACAGTTCCTGATAAGCGCTCTTGGACAAATTGTAAATTGGGAATTATACCAAGAAAAGATAAAAATACAAACATTCTTTAAGAATTACAAAAACTTTAAATTATAAATGCGTTTTCAATGCAATCTTTCGCCATTACATTTTAAACAACAAAAAAGTAGGAACAATCAATTCCTACCTTGGTTCAAATTTATTCTGTTTTATCTCGATTAACCTGCTCAAAACTTTCTGTGCCATCATTCAATCTATCCCAAATAATCACTTTTCCAGCTTTGAGAGACTTTTGTACATCAATAATACGCTGATTAGAGGAACCTCGAAATTGCAACATGAGATTTCGTTTTGCCTTATCAAAACGGCCATCTACCAGAATATCAATGAGACTAAGAAGTTCAAGTTTATCTGGTGTTTCCAGCATCATTTCTTCCCATGTATAGCCCGTCCAAGACCAAATATCTTTGTCAGGCAACTCTCGTCGAATACGCTTGACTAAGGGCAAGAGAATCCCAGTATTCAGAAAAGGCTCTCCTCCTAGCAAGGTCAGTCCTTGAACATAGGGCTCAGCCAAATCTTTCATGATTTGCTCTTCCAGCTCTTGCGTATAAGGAATCCCGGCATTGAACGACCAGGTCGCTACATTGTAGCAGCCCTCACAATGAAACATGCAGCCGCTGACATAGAGGGAATTACGCACCCCTTCACCATCCACAAAATTAAAGGCTTTATAGTCAATAATACGCCCCTTGCTTAACTCTTCACTTTTCCACTCACCTGGCTTCGGTGTATTCCATGTCATTTTTCTACCCCAACTCTATCCAATAACGCTCTTTCCCAGCTCGTACATCTTCCAACACTCCACCATTGGCCAAAATCACTGCTCGACTAGCAGCATTATCCATATCGCAAGTAATCAGAACGGGAGAGAGCGCTAATTTTTTGGCTTCAAGTAAAGCCAAGGCTAATTGTTGTTTACCATACCCTTTCCCCCGCTCACTAGGCCGAATGCCATAGCCAATATGCCCGCCCAACTCTAAGTAAAAATCATTTAGTGTCATACGAAGCCCTAAAAAACCTAATGCACGATCATCTGCAAAGGAAGCAAACAAAATAGCTGGAACACGCCCTTCTTTCAAATTCAGTCCTGCCTCTTGATCACGATTGATTTGCAACCAATCTTCGTAATTTTCTGCATATGCCCAAGTGCTTTCTACACCGCCATTCATGAGAAGCCCCTGCTCTTTGTATTCTGCAATCATTTCAAGTATCGCTTCTTTATCTGCCAATTCTGGTCTTCGTAATTCCATAAATTACTCCTAATTCAAATCTATCCAATAGCGTTCGGTGCCCTGTCGGATGTCTTCTAATATGCCCCCGTTTTTTAAAATAACTGCCCTACTAGCAGAATTGTCCTCCGCACAAGTAACTAGCACTCGGTGGATATTCTTTGAAGCAGCGACAAGAAGCCCTTCTTTCAACATAGCGGTCGCATAGCCTTTCCCCTGCATAGTTGGACGAATGCTATAACCAATATGACCGCCATGTCCGCGTAAATGTTCATTCAGACGCAAGCGTAAATTTAGAAAGCCAACAGCCTGTCCTTTATCAAAGGCAACAAACTGTATAGCCGGCACCCATGTATTAGGAATATTGAGACCCATTTCCGCATCTTGGTTTCCAGCAATCCAATCTTCATAAACGAAATTTTCCTTGTCCCAAAAACCGCCATCGTGTGCAGCATTCGACCTTTCAAATTCTAGTATGAGGTCTATCACCGCCTCTTTATCTTCTAATCTTGGTCGTCTTAATTCCATTTTTCTCACCTTGATAGAAAGAGAGTGAGACTAGCTTCATGCAAACCTCACTCTTTCTCCTATTTTTTCTTTGTTTTTTGTAAGAATTGTTCTCGCAAATTTGCAACACGATCTTTTTTATTGACTCCGCCTTTGGAATGCTTTTCATGATAGCGTGCCACTTGTGCTTTTCCTTTATCGTCTAATTGATATTTTCCCATGAAAGTTCCTACTTTTCTACATGATGTCCTTCGAACTTGATTGTTGAACCATTCATGTGTTTAACACGAGCTGAAATCTCCTTGTGACGTCCATTTACCATCGGACGGGCTTGAGGATTTCCAAGATAACCACAAGTTCGCTTGACAACATCAACTGTCTTAGGATCGCTATTGCCACAGTTTGGACAAGTAAATCCACGTTCTGTTGGCGTGAAATCCCCTTCAAAATCGCACTTATAACAATGGTCAATCGGAGTATTGGTTCCCAGATAGCCCACGCGGTCATAAGCGTAGTCCCAAACAGCTTCGAGCGCTTTTGGATTTTGTTGCAAAACAGGATATTCACAATAGTGGATAAAGCCCCCCGACGCACCCGCTGCTGGATAATCTTTTTCAAAGTCTAACTTTTCAAACGGTGTCGGATTCTTCCGAACATCATAGTGGAAGCTATTAGTATAGTATTCCTTATCTGTAATATCTTTCACAAGACCAAATTTTTCTGTATCCAGACGACAGAAGCGATCTGTCAGACTTTCAGACGGTGTAGAGTAAACTGAGAAGTGATAATCATATTGGTCAGACCACTCTTCGACACGGCGTTTCATTTCACGAACAATATCTACTGTAAATTTCTTAGCTTCTGGGTTATGTTCCCATTCACCACCATAAAAGACAGTCGCTACTTCATACAGACCGATATAGCCGAGAGAAACCGTAGCTCTACGATGTTTAAAGAGTTGATCTACCTTGTCATATTTACCAAGACGTTGCCCAAAAGCGCCATATTGATAAAGGATAGGAGCATTAGCTGGCGTTGCTTCTTTTGTACGTTCCACACGATAGACAAGGGCATCTTCAGCAATGTTCATCCGTTCATTGAAGATTTCCCAGAATTTATCCATATTACCTTCAGATTCGAGGGCAATTCTTGGAAGGTTGACAGTTACAACCCCAAGATTCATACGACCAGAATTGACTTCTTGACCATTTTCATCTTTCCAACCTTGTAAGAAAGAACGGCAACCCATTGGAACTTTGAAAGAACCCGTTAATTCCACAATCTTGTCGTAAGACAAGACATCCGGATACATCCGCTTCGTAGCGCATTCCAAGGCCAACTGCTTAATGTCGTAGTTTGGACTACCGGGTTCTAAATTCAATCCACGCTTCAACGTGAAAATCAATTTAGGGAAGATGGCTGTACGGTGCTCAGAGCCAAGACCTTTGATGCGGATTTGAAGAATAGCTTTTTGAATTTCACGCTCAAAACGATTGGTTCCAAGCCCAAAGCCAAGTGAGGTAAATGGCGTTTGTCCATTTGATGTAAACAAGGTATTGATTTCATACTCCAAAGATTGCATGGCATCATAAATGTCTTTTTTAGTCTTTGTCCAGGCAAACTCTTCTTGCTTTTCAGGAAGCACCCATTCACGCGCATCCTTCAAATGTTTTTCATAATTTTTTTCAGCATAAGGCGCTAAAACTTCATCAATTCGGTCAGCAGAGCAACCACCATATTGACTAGAAGCTACGTTTGCAATAATTTGAGAGATTTGCGCAGTCGCTGTTTGAATGGATTTTGGACTTTCGACTTCAGCATTTCCAATCTTAAAGCCATTTGCCAACATGCCCTTAAAATCAATCAAACAGCAATTCGTCATCGGTGTATAAGGACTGTAATCCAAATCGTGATAGTGGATGTCTCCTTTTTGGTGTGCATTTGCCACATGTGGTGGCAGCATTTGCAAACCAATCGATTTCCCAACAATTCCCGCCGTCAAATCACGCTGGGTGTTGAAAACATCGCTATCTTTATTGGCATTTTCATTGACAACTGCTTGGTCTTTGTTAAGCAATTTTCCGATTGTAAAGTTAATATCTGTTGCTTTTGAGCGCGCAAAATCACGTTGTGTGCGGTAAGTAATATAGCTTTCTGCAATGGCGTATTCATTGGCATTCAGTAATTCGTGCTCCACGATATTTTGAATTTCATAGATTTTAACACCCGCAGGAAAACGTGAAATCACTTCTGCTACGATTTTATTGGTAATACCTTCAAGTTTTGCTTCTAACAACGGAGTCATCGTCGTTACTTCTTGGCTAGCCTTGACAAGAGCTTTGTAGATCTTGTCTGCGTCAAACGCCACACGACGACCGTCACGTTTTTCTACATAAATATCAGCAAATCCTTGTACTGTTTCTTCTTTTAATGCAATCATGAGCTCCTCCATTCGTATAAAACATATTATATCACTCCAATAAAAAAAATCAATATCTTGTGGTGAAAAACTTTAAATTTTATTTTAAACACAAGATATTGATTTTTTATTTCAACTTATAGAGCTTGAAATGATTGAGTTTTAGGTCTGTCTGCTGATAATTTTCTTTTAATTGTTTTTTGATATCTTGCAGAAGAGACACTTGATCGTTGACCAAAATATAAGTTGGAGGCGTTTCTTTCAAGTTATTCACTAGGGACATTTGATTTTCATCTGTTCCTTGGTACAAGCTAGGGGTTAAAATCGGTACCGCAGATAGGCGCCCACTCGCTTGGTAGAGAGCTGCCGTTGTGTCCCAAGCATAGATTTTATCAGTATTCTTTGATTTGCTCTTGATATAATTTGCCGCAGAAATACGCTCACTTGTTTCGCCTGTCGATAAAACATACTGATTGACAAACGGAAAACCAATTAAGTAAATCATGGCTAAAAGCGGTAAAAAAGCATTCTTTGTAATATAAGTTCCGAAAGCAGACGAAGATTTTTGAACTCTACTGTGCCTTCCACCTCTATGGAATGACTGCTTTCCAAGCCACATACTGACTAGAACTATAAAAAATGGCAAAATCGGCAACAGTTGAGAGGCTCCCCGATCTGGCAAAAAGAAAACAAACACAACAAGAAAGATAGAGGCTAAAAAACTAAAGAGTTGTAGAAATCGTTCTAAAGAATTCGTTGGCAATGAAAAACTTCTCACCCAAGTCACAACTATACCAAGTCCAATAATAAGTCCTCCATAAAGCAAACCATTGTACAATAAATGCGACCCTGAAAAATGCAAGCTATCCCAAGGATAAAGAATCTGACTAATGGCAAGCCCAAAACTGCCATTCAAAACCGTATAATAACCTAGCGGATAAAATACAAGCGAGAATCCTACCAAAATGGCAAATAATTGATACAGACCGTGCGCTTTTTTCTTTGCCCAAATATTATAAACTAGCAGAGCAAGGAAAGTCACCAAATAAAATACAAGGCTCGTCACCGGATCAATCATAAAGATCAGCGCACCAAGTGCTCCAAAGCCAATAAAACCTCTGTCGCTTGCTTCTCCTGTCACATAACGCATCAGAAAGTACAGCGATCCAAAGACAAATGGGAAAGCAAAAATACTAGAGTATAAGCCGCCCCAGCCTAAAGCGAGCGTCAAACAATAGAATAAAGAAAGGATTTTGATAGAAGTGTTTTTTACAGCCGTTAATTGATATACGATTTTAAACAGATAAATTCCTGCAACAAACAAAGCCAAGCATTGCATTGCCACAAAGAAAATATTGCCCATAAAGAGACTACCCACCCAATTAGCTAGATAATAAAGCAGACCACTCGTTCCATAAATATTTCTATAAATAACCTGCCCTTGCGCCATTGCCCAACCTGCATATAAATTTTGAGATTGCAGATTAGTAGAAAGGTTGGTCAAAAATGGATTGGCAACACTTAAAACGCTCAATAATAAGCTCCACAAAAATAAAACGACAAAAGGAGTCGACGTTGGCTCTATAAAAACCGATTTTTTCTCGTTCTCTTCGTGAAGCGTCTCTACTACTGTCTCTTTCATCTCTTGTTCAGGCATTGTATCGTACATAAAGATTCTCCTTGATATCAGTCTTATCTAGTATATCAAAATCTTCCCTATCTGTCAGCTTGATTCTGACAGGTTCTGCATCTTTTTCAAAAGTAAAGTGTAGTATTCCAATTCTCGAAAACGATGATAACTTACAGCCACATACTCTTTCAAAAATTCCTTTTCTTCACTTGTTAAATCGATAACCATTCTGCCTCCTTTTACTAGATTATTCGTAAAAAAGAAAAATTCCTCTCATTACAAGAGAAATTTTATAGCATCGGTGCAAATAATTCGACAATTTCTTTAATCAAGCGTTGATACCAGGTGTTTTTAATGGTATCTTCATGTATTTCTTGTGAGGTTTCAAACAATTTCTCAAAATCTCGCTTCAAGTCAAACATAGAAGGCGTCTTATACATCAAAACAGCATTTTCATAGTGATGAACTAAGCTGCGATAATCAAAATTGATTGTTCCGACAACACCAAAATCATCATCAGCCACTACATGCTTACTGTGAATAAAGCCCGGTGTATACTCATAAATCCGAACCCCAACCGCCATTAAATCAGGATAAGCTCCTCGCGTAATAAGCTGAATGATTTTTTTATCCGGAATATAAGGTGTCACAATGCGGACATCTACCCCCCGCATAGCAGCATTTTTGATGTCTTCCGTCAAATCATAATCAATGATTAAATACGGCGTGGCAATATACACATAATCTGTCGCCTGGCTGATTATATTTTGATAGACATTTTTACCCACTTGAGCTTTATACATGGGCTTCGGTCCGCTTCCATACGGAATATAGAGCCCTGACGCATCTACAGCTTTGTTGTCCAAATGATAGCGATCGAAATCACTGATTTTCCCACGGTTGATATACCAGTTCATCAGAAACAGCCGTGTCAAGGCTTTTACAGCGCGCCCGTTCAGACGAATCCCACCGTCTTTCCAGTGACCAAATCGCTCGATGTGATTGATGTATTCATCTGCCAGATTAATACCACCAGTATAGCCAATCTGCCCGTCAACGACGAGGATTTTCCGATGATCTCGATTATTATAAGCCACCGTCATCCGCGGAATCACTTTGTTAAACTTATGAGCGTCAATCCCCATAGCCTGCAATCGGCTGGTATAATCTCCCGGAAGAGTTGCCATACAGCCAATGTCATCATAGAGCATTTTCACTTCCACACCTTGGGCTGCCTTTTCACGCAGAATATCCAAAATACTATTCCACATGATACCTTCTTCCACAATGTAATATTCCAAAAAAATAAATTTTTCTGCTTTGCGTAAATCTTCCAGCATTTTCTGGAACATCTCTTCTCCCAAAGGGAAAAATTGCGATTCCGTGCCATCGTAAACATCCGCATTATGATCCATGCTGAGAAGCGACTTGATAATCCCGTAAGCTGATTTATCTGTTTTTTTCAAGTATAACCGCAACTCATAGCTATTGTCCTCACGAAATTTCATCTGATCCATATTTTTTAGCTGTTTCAGTTCACCTCTAGACAATCGGCGCTCGCCAAACATCAAATAAAGCAAGGGGCCAATGACTGGAACAAACGCTACCAAGAGCCAAGTTACTTTACTTTCCGGTGTCATTGAACGATTGACAATCGCTAAAATCGTTGCCAGACTGAAGAAAATCACAAAGACAATCCATAAAGTAGGCATCCAGCGACCAAGCCAAAAGAAAAACCAAAAAACAAGTGCCAGTTCTAGCGCCATAATAATGATGCTAAAACCATATTTTGACATCAATAGCTGAAATTTCCTAAAATTCATGTTCTCTCCCTGTTTTTATTTAGTACTAGTATAACGGGGAATACCTAATAAATCAAGCCAGAATTACTCATTCTTCGATATTCAAAGTATTTTTTCATTAGAGCAAAAAAGAGTAAAAGAAAAGTTGTGGTTCGTAACCAGCCACTTTCACTCCTACCCCCTATCTCTACATTTTAACTAGAATACTGATTGTTGTCCACTACCAATTTAGAAAGCGGTTAGAAGCAACAGATAAAGTTCATGAAGCAAGCCCCTTTGTGAATAATTCGCTAAAACAAATGCAGCTTCTCATATCGACTTGTATGAATCAATAAACTTAAAGCCTAACGCGTCCTAGTTTTCGCAAGCTTATATCAAATTTTTATCAAGAAATTTTGCACCAACATTAGACAAGTTATTGCTTCGTTAAAACAACTGTATCATTTTCTCTATTTTCTTGCTCAATATCCTCAATCGTTAACTGTTTGCCATCAATCATATAATGCTCAATGTCATCACCAATCGTCATTCGCTGATTTGTCGGATCAATGCTCACCTGTTTTACTTTCTCTTTACCGTTTGGCTCTTTTTCTGTCCACGTACCACTATTTCCTTTGATAACCAAAGTAATCTCATCTTCTTCGTCCATGCCTCTATAAGTACCGTCTAATTTTTCTGACGAATTTTCTGCAATAGTTGGCGAAACACTACTCTCACTTGAGACTGTAGTTGATTGGCTGCTTGAGACAGATTGAGAGAACGGTGAAGTTTGGTTAGACTTGGTACACGATGTCAAAATGATAAGTCCTATCAGAAAAAATGTGACGTAGCTGAATTTCTTTAAATGTGCCATTTCCCCTCCTTTATCTACATTTCTATTATGCCATTCACCATTCTAATCAGTCAATTTCTTTCTCCAAAAGAAAAGCACGAACTTCCGCAATAAAATAAAGAGAACCTGTTACAAAAAGGAGCTGATTGTCATTAGCGCTTTTAATGAATTGTTCGATAAACTCCCGGTAAGAGGAAACGTAGGTTTCGGTTGTAAGATTCTGCTTATCTATTGCACCGTCATCCTCAAAAGTCGTTACGAACAACTGCACATGAGGCAATTCCTGCTGAAGATAAGACAGCATCCCCTGATAATTTTTGCGTTTCAAAGCACCGAATAAGAGAAAGATTTCTTGCCGTTCTTGCTGGAGAATAAACTCCACCAAACGGGATAAAGCTGGTAAATTGTGAGCCCCGTCCAGATAAATTCCTCGCTCAAAATATTCCAGCCTCCCTGCCCAATGTGTCTCTTGCAGAGCTTTTCGTATCCATTTCACTTGTGGTTGCCAATTTTGCTGTTTCATAAATAAAAGAAAACTTTGCAAAGCAACAGTGGCATTTTCTTCTTGATAAGTACCTACTAGGCTCAACTTTAGATGAGGAATATTCACATCTGAGCTGAAAAATTGTCCTTTTGAAAACGAAAAATCTCTGCCATATTCGTACAAAACAACATCTAGCTTTTTCGCACACAGTTCACAAACTCTTCTCGCTTCTTCAGTCAGCGGTCCGATGACAGCCACTTTTTTCTCCTTAAAAATCCCTGCTTTCTGCTCCGCAATTGCTACTATGGAGTTTCCTAATGTTTCTTGATGTTCCAATCCTACAGACGTTACAACCGCAACATCTCCTATCACTACATTTGTTGCATCTAAAAGTCCACCAATTCCCACCTCAATTAAAGCCACATCTACCTGCTCTTCTTCGAAATACAATAAAGCTATAAGGGTTAAAATTTCAAAATAAGAAAGTGGGTCATGTGTTTGTCGAAGCTGTCTTTCCATTTCCTGAACTTGGCGTCCCAGTCGAGTGAAGTCTTCATCGGAAATGGGTTTTTGATTGATACAAATCCGGTCATGAACACTTACCATATGAGGTGACGTAAAGGTTCCCACCTTCTTTTTATGCTCTGCAAATAATTGACTCATAAAAGCAATGCTTGAGCCTTTTCCGTTCGTTCCTGTCACATGAATAATGGGATAATTTTCTTCGGGATGATCCAAAAGACTTATAGCCTGTCTCATTCGCTCTAAACCAGAGCGAAAATTTAAACCAATGCGACTCTCTAGCCACGTTTCAATTTCATTCATATTCTTCTCCCAGCAAAAAGGGAGTGAAACAGAACCAGACTTTGGTTCATGTCACACCCCACAATTCACTTGAATGGCTGGAACTCTTGCTCCACATGGGAATTAACCAACCACTCATTCGTATACCATAAAAATAACTATTCACACAGCCTTTCAATCTCTTCATTGTTTGTAATACGAAAAGCTAGTGTACGCAATTTTTATTCTTCCATAAAGCTATTGAAAACTTCTTCAATCATATCCCATTCAGCATCTGAATCTTCTGGAATTGGTTGGAGGTCACCCTCTGTTCCGTCTTCATTTTCAGTAAACGAGTAGGCTTGAATTTCTACCTCGCCATTTTCATCTTCTTCTGCGCTAGCTGGAATCAAGAGAACATAGTTTTTACCAAATTCTTCTTTTCCGTCAATGGTCAAGAGAATTTCAAACAAAGTTTCATTCCCTTGCTCGTCTACTAGCGTAATCAATTCACGCTCTTCGTGTTCATGGTCATGGTTATGATCGTGTGCCATGTTTTCTCCTTTATTTATTAAAAATTTCGATCTAAATAATTCTGCAATATGAGCTGCGCTGCGAGCTTATCAATCACTTTTTTTCGCTTCTTTCTACTCACATCCGCTTGCTCGATCAGCATTCTCTCCGCAGCTACCGTTGTTAGACGCTCATCTTGGTATTCAACTGGCAAATGAAATAATTGCTCAATCTTAGCACCATAAGCTTGACTTGCTTCTACACGTGGTCCGCTTGTGTTGTTCATATTTTTAGGTAGTCCTACAACAAACTTCTCAACCTTATATTCTTTTGCAAGCTCACTTAAACGATCAAAACCAAATTCCCCTTTTTCTTCATCAATAGGAATAATTTCAAGTCCTTGAGCTGTAAAACCAAGTGGATCACTAACCGCGACACCGACTGTTTTTGAACCAACATCTAACCCCATAATTCTCATTAGAGATCAATGCCTTGCCCTTTCAAATAATAACGAACTAATTCTTCTACAATCTCATCACGTTCATATTTACGAATTTGATTTCGTGCATTATTATAGCGAGGTACATACGCAGGATCACCACTAAGTACGTATCCTACGATTTGGTTGATTGGGTTATAGCCCTTTTCATTCAGCGACACATAGACATCTTTCAATGTTTCACTAATCTCTTTTTTGTTTGAATCATCAAGATTAAAACGTACTGTCTCATCTGTAAATCCCACAATTACACCTTCTTTCACTAGAATACCTATATTATAGCACATTTCAAGACTTTTCACAAATGAAAGGTGTTGAAAAAGGGAGTGGGACAAAAATCGGTAATTTCGAAGAAATTTGATTTTGTCGTCCCACCCCCGCACAGTTGAGTAGGGCTGTAACGGTTGATTTATCAACCGCATAGAACTCACTCAACCACTGCAACTTGCAAGAAACTCATAAAAATCTGCCGAGGTTAAGGATTTTTGTCCCAGCCTCTTTTTGTTTCATTATACACCTATAAAATCATGGATTTGCAACTTCTTTAGCTCCAGCTGCTTTGACAGATTCAATATATTGTTTGGTTGTTAAATTTTTAATAGTTGAAAACATAGAGCCATATGTATCCAGTTTTGATGCTTCATCAAGGTTGATTTTGCTCATATCAATATTGATTGTAACTTTAATAATTTAGTCTTTTGTAATGTCTGTTTTAACATCAACACCGCCCAAAGACTTAAATTTATCCAATCCTGCAGCCTTTTCAAAAGCAGAAATCAAGTGCGGCTTAGTGCTTTCTAAATCTTGACCCGCTAATACACTCTTCATATTTTCAGGAAGTATTTGTTCAAGATTTATCACAAACTTCTTAAAGGGTTTTCCCTCATAAGAAATAGTTTGCGTAAGTGTTTGTTCAATCCCTTGGACAGTCTGTTTTTGTTGAAAAGACTTGGTCACAACAGAATCCTTTTTCACAATACTCAAACCAGTCTTACTATCCCCTGACTGATTCTGACCGGATTTTTGACCACAAGCTGTGAGCAGCAACAAACTTGCTCCTAACAAAACAACCGATTTTCTCATAAAAATATCCTCCTTGTATTTTAGAACTTTATAAGAATAGTATACCAGCTTTTGTAAACGTTGTTAAAACGACCTGTCTAAAAAGGCAACCAATGATTGACAGTTATTGATTGACTTCCGTTGCACCACTGGCAATCTGATCTTCAACATATTCTTTTGGTTTCATTTTTAAAAATTCTTTTAATTTCATATTCTTTAAATACTCAGTATTTGCGGCTTTATTAACATCCAAAACTTGAAAATCAAACGTATGAGTTCGCTTCAATTCTTGCTCATTTATAATTTCCAAAGAGGTTGAAAAGCCTTGCAAATTTTTTGCTTGTGTAACTTTTTCATCTTCAGCCAAAGATTTTTCCAATAATTTTTGCGCCTCAGCAACTCCAACTTCCGCAATTACTTTTTTCAATTCTTCTTTCATCGGCATGATTTGCTCAATCGTTAAACTTAAAAATTGATCGCCTTTGTAAGTAATTGTTTGTGTTTGTTGAACCCCTTCAGCTGTTTTAGGGAATGATAAGTTTTTTGTCACAACTGTTTCTTTTTCAGCGTTTGCAATAACTGGCAACGTACTATCAATTGATTGCTTGCTTGTTTTTGATTTTGTTTCTTTCTTTTGACCACAACCTGCTAAGACTGTGAGAATAATGGTTAATAGAATCAGGCTTCTTTTCATGGATTAACTCCTCCTCATTCTTTATTTTATCATATTTTTAATATCAATAAACATCGAAATAAAAAAAGAGTGGAAATTCCACTCTTTACAAGGCTGCGCGTAAACGCGCTTCTGTATTTTCAACATTACGAACCGAGCGAGGTAAGAATGCACGAATATCATCTTCTTTGTATCCTACTTGAAGACGTTTATCATCTACTAGAATAGGACTTTTCAAAATACGTGGCGTTTCCATAATCAAATCAATCACTTCACTCACACTCAATTCTTCGATATCTACGCCTAAACCTTTTGCATAACGATTTTTTGAAGACACAATACTTGCAACTCCATTTTCAGTTTTTGTTAGAATATCTAACAACTCTTCTTTTGTAATCCCTTCTTTACCAAGATTTTGTTCTTTATAAGTTAACTGGTGAGCATTGAGCCATGTTTTTGCTTTTTTACAACTAGTGCAACTTGAGACAGTATAAATTGTAATCATGTAAGTACTCCTTTCGCCACACGGTACTATTATCATACTATATTATACCACAAAATCCCTCCGTCTTGCGACCTATTTTTAAAAAATTATTCCTCAATCTCAATCGCGTCATCCAAATCTAGTGTGACTTCCTCTACTTTGTTTGTTGATTTGGTTGCTTCTGCATTTTTTTCATCTTCAGCATCATCCTCAATCAAACCATAATGCACTCGAACTTTATGATCAATTTCATCAAAAATTTCTGGATGATCCGCCAAGTATTTCTTAGCATTTTCAGACCCTTGACCAATCTTTTCATCATTATAAGAATACCAAGCACCCGCTTTTTTGATAATATCAAGGTCTGTCGCAATTTTAATCAACTCGCCTGTTTTAGAAATTCCTTCACCATACATGATTTCTACGAAAGCTTCCTTGAATGGCGGAGCAACCTTATTCTTCACAACCTTAATCTTAGTTTCCTTACCAACATTGGTATCTTTTTCATCACCAGTTCCCTTGATTTGGGTATTTCCGCGAACATCCAAACGAACAGACGCATAGAATTTCAAGGCACGACCACCAGGTGTTGTTTCTGGATTTCCAAACATAATACCAACTTTTTCACGCAATTGGTTGATAAAAATCGCAATTGTCTTCGTTTTGTTAATAGAAGCAGACAATTTACGCATAGCTTGACTCATCATCCGCGCTTGCAAGCCAACGTGGCTATCTCCAATGTCTCCGTCAATTTCAGCACGCGGTACGAGGGCAGCCACGGAGTCAATAACTACCAAATCTACCGCACCAGAGTCAATCAATTTACCAGCAATTTCAAGGCCTTGCTCGCCTGAGTCAGGTTGAGAAAGTAAGAGTTCATCAATATTAACCCCAAGAGCTTGCGCATAAGCTGGATCAAGAGCGTGTTCTGCATCAATAAAAGCTGCAATACCGCCTTCTTTTTGAGCCTGCGCCACCGCATGAAGAGCTACGGTCGTCTTACCAGAAGACTCTGGTCCATAGATTTCAATAATCCGCCCCTTTGGATACCCTCCTGCACCAAGAGCGATATCTAATGCCAAACTACCTGAACTCATGACTTGAACTTTTTGTTCAGCACGCTCACCTAGGCGCATAATTGCTCCCTTACCAAAATCTTTTTCAATATTTTTAAGTGCAGTGTCTAGCGCTTTTTGACGTTCCTCGCCAAATTTTTTTGAAATTTCTTCTAATTTTTTTTGTTTTTTCGCCATTTATTTCTCCTGTATAATGATAAATTATTTTTTTGCCTATCTAATTATTGTAGCATATTTTCGTTTTTTAATAAAGTTTTTCGTAGCAGATTGAAAGCATGCAGAACGGCTATTTTACGTACATCTGTCCGACTGCGACCGGCAATATTAACCTTAATAGACTGAACATCCCCTGTGGTTGCTAAACCGATATAAACTGTCCCTGCTGGATGTCCTTCTAAGCTGTCTGGACCTGCCACACCTGTCAAGCTCACCGCATAGTCACTAGCGGTCAATTTTCTTGCCTGCTCAGCCATTTTCTCCGCTGTAAAAGCTGAAACTACCCCATGCTTTTCTAAGTCTGCCAAGGGAATGCCCAGCATTCGGCTCTTTTCCTCCATACTGTAGGTAACAAAGCCACCACTAAAAACATTGGAGGCTCCAGCAAAGTTTGACAAAGTTGCTTGAAAGAGTCCTGCAGTCAAACTTTCAGCTGCTGTGACGGTCTTTCCTGCTCTTCTCAACAGTTCAAAAGCTGTTTGTCCCAGAGAATTATCATCTCCATAAGTATAGAAAAGATCTGCTAAATGTTGTTTCTCAAAAGTCTGTACAGATAAAATTTTCTTTTCTAAATGGGCAAACTTAATATCTGCTTCATTTTGACTAGCAGCCTTGGTGGACAATCGCAATGTCACCTCTCCCGTCTTAGCATAAGGAGCAATGGTCGGATCGGTCTGATTATCAATTAAATCTCCTAAAAGGGTTACTAATTGACTTTCACCGATACCAAAGAATCGCAAGACTCTTGAATACAATTTTTGACCAGTTGCTAACAGCGGAACCAGCTCATTATTTACCATAGGCTTTAATTCACTAGGCGGTCCGGGGAGAACAACATAAGTCACGCCACCGACTTCAATCACGCCTCCCACCGCAAGTCCGGTTTCGTTTTGGAGAGGAGTCGATCCTTCCACTATCTGAGCTTGCCGATCATTGTTTGGTGTTCGAGCATAATCCGGTCGACTTGCGAAAAAGCAGTCCAATTTATCCGTAGCCATTCGGTCAAATACCAACCTACGATTTAAGAATTTTGCCAAAGTTTGCTTAGTCAAGTCATCTTCTGTTGGGCCTAATCCTCCAGTTAAGATGACCAAATTACTACGATTTCGAGCAATTTCTAAAATGGATAACAGACGAGCTTCATTATCTCCAACCGCTGTTTGGAAATACACATCTACACCCAGACTCGCTAATTTTTCCGATAAAAATCGGGCATTTGTATTGACAATCTGACCTGTCAGAATTTCAGTACCCACAGCAATAATTTCTGCTTTCATAGAACCTCCTACCTTACTATTCGCAATTGATTTTATTTTATCACAAAAAATCTTAAAAACTTCATTTTAAGAAAAGAATCTGTAAGCAAATTGATAAGACTAAGAATTTTTCAAAAAGAAAAAGTCTGGAATTGCCAGCCTTCTAATTTATAACTATAATTGTGTCACATCAATAATATGATTACCTCGATTATGGGAGTGAGGTAGAACTCATCTTGAAAATTTTTAGTTCGTAATCTCACCTCCGCAAGCTTGCTCAACAGTCTGGGAGACTGTTGAGACGGTGGATAAAGAAAATAAAGTTTTCGTCAAAAGTGTTTTTGCGAGCTTGAAAAGCTAATACCCTGAGACTTGCTTCGCATCACCACAAAGCCGTGCTTTGAGCAATCAGCTACTACATCATTGATTTATCGCTTTATATACTTTGAAGTTGGAGACTTTCGCCCCAGCCTCTTCAAAAATGAGGATTAGCTTAGCAAAACTAGGGTTTATATAAAAAAACAGAGAATTTTGTACTGCCTGAGTGCCCTTAGTTTGCTGTGTTAGATAGAATCAAATGTGATAAAATAAAGAAAACAAAACATTTAAGGAGATTTAATGATGTGGGCAGTTTTTGCATTCCTTTCTGCTTTATTTGCAGCACTAACATCTATCTTATATCTTAGCCAAAATCGGGATTTCTGGCGTCAATTCTAATCTAGCGACAGCTATTCGGACAGTGGTCGTTGTTTTAATGGCTTGGGGTATGGTCTTTTTGACCAAAGGGCAACTCGGTCTTGCTAACATCAGCAAGAAAAGTTGGATTTCCTTGATTTTATATGGGTTGGCGACGGGCGCTTCCTGGCTCTGTTATTACCGAGCATTGCAGGAGGGAGAAGCATCCAAGGTCTTCCTATTGATAAACTTAGTGTTGTCCTCACACTCATTCTTGCTTTTATCTTTCTACACAAGGATTTTACTATGAAATCCTTGATTGGCAGCATTTTGATTACGATTGGAACTTTGGTCATGGTTTTGTAGTGATGTCATATCATCATAAATACAGCAACATTATGAAAAATATAAAACAGTATCGGCCAATAAATATTGCACTGACTGCTCACATAAAAGATAGCAAAGCTCTTAAAATCGTTTGATTATTTTTCTTGCTGAATTAAAATCGCAAGTCTCCTCATGGTCATTGACAAGACCTGCCGCCTGCAGGAAAGAATAGACACAGACTGGTCCTACAAATTCAAAGCCTCGTCTCTTCATATCTTTAGCCAGTTTTTCAGACAACGGAGTCTTTGAGGGCATCTGCTTGTAATCCTTGACAGGATTGTCAATCGGTGTAAAGTCTACAAAAGACCAGAGATAATGATCAAAACTGCCAAATTCTGCCTGTATTTTCAGAAAAGCTTGGGCGTTGGCACGTGTTGCATAGATTTTCCGACGATTTCGGACGACGGCAGGATTTTGTAAAATGCCTTCTAACTCCGCATCTGTCATGACTGCCACCTGATGAACATCATAGCCATGAAAAGCTTGTCGGAAGGCTGCTCGTTTATTAAGAATAGTCTCCCAAGACAGTCCTGCCTGATAGGTCTCTAGGCAGAGCAACTCAAATAAAGCCCGCTCATCATGCAAAGGAATCCCCCACTCTTGGTCATGATAAGCGACATATAAAGGGTTATTCTCTTTTGCCCAGCTACATCGTTTCATCTTTTCTCCTTTATTTTACCAGCATTTTGAGGGCAGATTTGATATAGTTTTCCGCGGTATCATTGGTTCCTTCAAAGAATTTCTTAATTTTCTTGAGTTCAGCCGCCTTGTATCCCAGAGCTAGCATGGCTTCCATGGCTTCTTCCAATTCTTTATTGTCACTAGTAGCTGCAACAGCAACTTGCTTAGGAGCAACACCTGTTGCCACAACCTTGCCTTCTAAGTCCAACACCATCTGCTGGGCTGTTTTTTTGCCGATTTTAGGAAATTTTGTCAGATAAGTGATGTTTTTCTGCTCAATAGCCTGCACCAAACCGGCATTATCATCGGCAGCGATTATCGCAAGAGCAGAAACAGGTCCAATACCAGAAACCGAAATCAAATTGAGAAAAAGCTGCTTTTCATCCTCTGTGCGAAAACCGTAGAGGAGCTGGGCATCCTCTCTAACCACCTGATGAACAAAAACTTGAATCTCCTGATTGACCTGACCTGAATAGGCATAGGGATTTGCCACATGCAGGATATAGCCAATTTGCCCCACCTCCACTACAATATATTTGGCTGTGATTTTACTTAAAATTCCTTTAAAATATTCGTACATGACTTCTCCTTTTCAACCCTTTTAGTATATCATATTCTGAGCGCAGAAACTGCAAATAAAAGTGCAACCTCCGGTTGACAAAAAGGAAAGCTGGCTATATGTTCAAGTTCTCTCAATCATGGTACAATACAAGTAGAGAAATATGAAAAGAGATTTAGCAAATGCAAATCAATAAACGAATTTTTGAACTGCGAAAGGAAAGAGGCTGGTCTCAGGATCAACTGGCGGAAAAGGTCAATGTCTCCCGGCAGAGCATCTCCAAGTGGGAATCTGCTCAGACCTTGCCGGAAATCGAGAAGGTCATCGAACTGAGCAAAATCTTTCAGGTGACGACGGATTATCTGCTACTGGATCAGGCAGATGAGAAAGAAGCCAGACCCAAGTGGACTACTTCGGAAAGCGAGGGCTATCAACAGGAGGTCAGAAGCTTTGGTCTGGTCAACGTCCTCTATATCCTCTTTCTGGCCATCACCCTCTTCTTTTTCGCAGGAGGACTCTATCTTCCCTGGAATCCATCCCTCATCTTTTTCCTCTTCTTTCTATCTGCCGGCGCAGCCTTAGCCTGCAAGAGGTATCTGACCATCAAGAAAACTTACTTGGACTAGATAACAAACTTTAAAGTAGAAAGTGCTGAACATCAAGAACCCCATTCCTATAGCCAAACATCTTAAATCACTGCTGAAACTCAATTACAGATAAAATCTTAACAACAGAAGCTGAGACAAAAGTGCTCAGCTTCTGTTGTTTATATAGCCAGAATTATAAGACGCAGTGGTTTGGAGAAACTTTAGTGACTTTAGTCAATGTAGAGTTTCCCATGCACAATTGATTAGGCACTTTAGTGCCAATCAATCACTGCTGAGTGGACTCTAATACGTTGATAACTCAACTTTTCCAGTCCTTTTGACCCAAGTTTCACTTGACTTTATTTCCAGCCTCGAAGGGTTCCCCAAACCTTTCGAGCTGTGCGGAGGTGGGATGATGAAATCAAGTTTCTACGAAACTACTGATTTCATCGTCCCACTCTCTGTTTTAGAGCTTTTATAAATAGTTTTAATACTTGCCCAATTCTCTCAGGCTAGTATGATTTTCCTGAATCCGACGGAACATTTTTTCCATATCAGATTTGGTGAAGTTGACCAAAACGGGACGACCGTGAGGGCAGTTGTAGGGATTGTCGCATTGTGATAACTGAAAAATCAAATCACGCGCTGAATAGTCATCTAAACTGTGATTGGCTTTAATAGAGCGTTTGCAACTCATCATAATAGCCAGCTCAGCGCGATATTTCTTGATAGAGACTTCCTTGGTTAGAAGCAGCATATCGCACATCTCATAAATACCTGATTCGATTTCCTCTTCCTTAAACCAAATGGGATGTTCACGAAGAATAAATTGATTAGTCCCGTATTCTTCAAGGAAAACACCGACTTCTTCTAAAAGAGTCATTCGTTGTTTCAGACGCAACATATCATCAGCTGGAAATTCAAAGATATAGGGAACCAGAAGCTGCTGCTGACTAGCATCTACATCTCCGATTTTTTCACGATAATATTCGTACTTTACTCGCTCTTGAGCTGCATGTTGGTCAATAATATAAAGACCACCGTTTCCTTGAGCAAAAAGGTAGGTGCCGTGCATTTGCCCGAAATATTCCAATTCTGGAAACGTTGAAGTTTCTTCTCTATTTAGCTTATCTAAAGCTCTCTCTAAGCTCGCCTGATCCAGCTCTGGATGATCTAGTTGATTGTAAGAAGGAGATTGCCTTTCTGCAAATTTGACAGAAGCAGCTTTTGAATTGAGTTCATCTGTATCAGCAGATTGTTGGTCTAATCGGGCAGATTCCTCAAAAGAAGGTTGAGCTTCTGACACTTGTGGTTTCACAAAGAAGTCATTTCTTTCTTTATCGTAATAAAGTCGGTTCTCTTTGAGAGGGAGGCTGGTCTGCTCAGGCTTAATTGCTCGGTTAATGGTTGATTTGGCTAAATTCTCTAATGCGTCCGGAATCAAATCTTGCTCTTTCAAACTTGCAGCAATAGCTTGCGATATCAAGGTCATGAGCTCTCGCTCCTTTGAAATCCGCACTTCTTGCTTGGTCGGGTGAACATTGACATCAGCAAGATATGGGTCAATCCGAATATCAATCACAGCAATCGGGAATCGCCCAACCATGAGCTTACTACCGTAACCATCAAGAATAGCTCGATTGAGCAGGAAATTCTTGATGTAACGACCATTGATGAAAATGGTGATGTAGTTACGATTGGCACGCGTCAACTCTGGTAGACTAATATAGCCTGATACTTCAAAATCCAGATTAGAAGCTGAAATTTCAATCATTTTTTTGGCTGTTGTCAGTCCATAAATGCCAGCAATTGCTTGACGCAGATTTCCTGTTCCTGCTGTCCGTGTCATCTCTTTACCGTCATTAACAAGAGTGAAAGCGACCTCCGGATGAGCCAAGCTCAAACGGTTAATCACATCTACAATGTGAGATAGTTCCGCTTGTTGACTTTTCATATATTTCAAGCGAGCAGGCGTGTTGAAAAAAAGGTCTTCCACTTTGATTTTGGTGCCCCTAGGACAGCTACTTGGCTCTAAAGTCTCAACTTCTCCACCTTGCGCAATCAGAAGCGTTCCATGTGCACCACTACTTGTCGCAGTTTCAATCGTCAAACGTGAAACAGAGGCAATGGATGGAAGTGCCTCTCCCCGAAAGCCCAATGTCCGAATTCGAAAAAGGTCGGCTTGTTTCTTGATTTTACTAGTAGCATGCCGCCGCAAAGCCAAGGAAACCTCCTCATGCTCAATTCCTTCACCATTATCAATGACTTGAATGCTCCTGAGTCCCGCTTCTTCAATCTCAACTATAATCCGAGTAGCACCAGCATCAATGGAATTCTCTATCAACTCCTTGACCACGCTGCTAGGTCGCTCGATGACCTCACCTGCTGCAATCTGATTAGCAAGATTTTCTGGTAGTTCAATAATTTTTGACATAGTTTTCTCCGTAAGTATTCTAGCTATTATTATAACATAAAGCTGTTTTTCTATCAGAAGCCCGATGTGAGGGGAACACACATCGCTTCCTAGAAAGAACCAAATAGACAAGCAAAGCAACCACTTAGGTAAAAGTCCTTGTTTTCCTAGTCGAAATAATGTTTAATAGATTTAGGAAGAAGGAGGTAGTTAGTGACCTCTTGGTATTAACGAAAATCAGCAGCAAACCAACATCTGGAAAGAAGGAATGTTTATGAAAGTTCAATTGCATATTGACGAAAAGTTTTCAGAGGAAAAAGTCATTATCGAAGCACCGGCTTTGTCAGATACCATTCAGCAACTGCTGAAATTTGCTCAACAACTCGATAAAAACAAAGTTATTCGAGCCAAAAAAGAGGAAGAGATTTACCTATTAGATACTACTGAAATTCAGCGGGTTTATATTGAAAATCGCCAAGTTTGGGCTGAAACAGTAACAGACAATTATCACTTAGGGCTTCCACTTTATCAAGTTTTGGAATTGCTTCCTGCTGATTTTCTACAGATTTCCCAATCTGAAATCATCAATACCAAACAGATTGATCATCTGAAATTGACCGGCAGCGGTCTGATTCAGATTACACTAAAAAACGGTCAGATAACTTATTCATCTCGCCGTTATCTCAAAGCTATAAAGGAGAAATTACAACTATGAAAAAAACATTATTCAGAGATGCTCTAGGAGGCATTGTTATCGGACTCCTCCTATCCGTCATCTTTTCTTACTTTTTTGCACCTGTCTATCATCCGCTCAACCCTTATTCAGCAGTTGGTCTTTGGATGGAACAGCATCATATTCACGGCGCCTTAGTCGTTCTCTATTGCGCAGTAATTTGGAGTCTAATCGGCTTGCTCTTTAGCTTAGGAAAAGAGCTTTTCAAAAAAGATTGGAGCATTCTCAAAGCAACAATCTACCACTATGGGCTTATGATTTTAGGGTTTATCCCTCTAGCTCTATTAGCCGGCTGGTTCCCAAGCGAACCCATTTTCATCTTACAGTTGATTTTGGAATTTACTGTTGTTTATCTCATCCTTTGGGCAATCCTGTCTTATCTGACTAAGAAGAAAATTGAGAAAATCAATCATCACTTAAACAAACAAAGCAAATAGCAAGAAATAACCGCTGTGAAAAAACTCACGGCGGTTATTTGAGCCCAACTTAGAATGCAGATTGATAGAAAACGATCATAGCTTACTAAATTGTTGTGGTTTGAAGATTAGACCCTAGCTGCAATTCTGGTATGATATTTCAGCAAATTAAGCTGTTAGGCAGTCACATCCACTATAGCTTCAACATTTTAAAGTTTCTTCTTTATCTCTGCCACAGCCAACATCACTTCCATTGGGGTCATATTATAAATGTCCAACTGGCGCAACTCGTCTAAAATAGGTGATTCAGTTGTTTCTGTAAATAAAGACATCTGCTCAGCCACTTGATTTTTTTCACGAGCATCCGCAGGCAATGTATTAAAGATGCCAAAAGATGGCTTCTCATTTACTTGGCTTTCTAATCGTGTCAATATTTGATCCGCTCTTGTCAACAAATCATTTGGCAAACCTGCAATTTTTGCTACATGAATCCCATAAGATTTATCAGCAGGTCCAACCTCAATCTTATGAAGAAATGTTACTTGACCATCTTTTTCTAGGGTTGCTACATGGACATTTTCTAGTTGTGTCAAGCTAGTTGACAGTTCTGTCAACTCGTGATAGTGAGTCGCAAAAAGTGTCTTGGCTCCTGTCCGATTGTGAATATACTCAATAATAGCTTGAGCAAGAGCCATGCCATCATAGGTGGCTGTTCCTCTTCCTAACTCATCAAAAAGAATGAGTGAATTTTCTGTTGCTTGAGAAATAGCATGGTTCGCTTCCATCATTTCAATCATAAAGGTTGATTGTCCAGAAACCAAGTCATCAGCTGCACCAATTCGAGTAAAGATTGCATCAAAAATCGGCAATTGAGCGCTTTCAGCTGAAACATAAGAGCCCATTTGAGCCATAATCACAACAATCGCTAACTGCCGCATATAAGTTGACTTCCCACTCATATTTGGGCCTGTAATTAGCTGAACATTAACATTCTCATCCATTGAAATGCTATTAGGAATATAGGTTTGTGCACCCATAACTTTTTCTACGACCGCATGCCGCCCTTTATCAATTTGGATAGAGCGCTGCTCAATAAATTCTGGTCTCACAAAGTGTTGCTTTTCAGCTACAGCTGCAAAGCTTTGCAGCACATCAACTGTTGCCAGAGTTTGCGCCAAGGATTGCAGGCGTTTGATATATTTACCAGCTTCCTCACGAATGCGCATAAAAATCTCGTATTCCAAATTAGCTGATTTTTCACGCGCTTCCAACATCTCCCCTTCAATACGAGCCAGTTCTTCCGTACCAAAACGCTCTGAATTTTTCAGAGTTGCCTTGCGGAAAAAATGACTGGGAACGTGTTCAAGCTGGGAATTTGTGACATGGAAATAATAACCATCTTTTTTATTGTAATCAATCTTCAGGTTGTTAATTCCACTAGCTTCTCTTTCTTTCGCCTCAATATCTGCAATCCAGCTCGTTCCATCTCGTATAACCACTCGATATTTATCCAAGGTTTCATCAAAACCTGTTTTAATAATATTACCCTCTGTAATGACATTTGGAGCATCCGGCGAAATTGCTGACTGAATTAAGGACGCCAGTTCAGGAATTTCATCCAATTTTGCAATCAAATCTTCCAAAACTGGGCTATCAATTCCTTTTAAAATTCCCTTAATTTGTGGCACATGACTCAATGTCGCAGCAAGTTGTAATAGATCTTTCGGATTGGTCTTGCCAAACGAAACCCGACTGGCTAAACGCTCAATATCATACACTCCTTTGAGACTGTCTGATAAGTCACTGCGCTCAAAGAAATGATCTAAAAAGACTTGCACTACATCCTGCCGCTTGACGATCCGCTCTTTATCAATCAACGGACGTTGAATCCACGCTCTCAACAATCGTGTTCCCATAGCTGTCTTAGTCTCATCCATCAGCCAATAAAGGCTCCCGTGCTTCTTTCCTGTTCGAGCATTCTCTATTAAATCCAGACTTGCCATAGTTGAGTAGTCCATCTGCAAGAAATCTTTGATTTCATAATGATGAACTTGTTTCAAATGACTAAGCTCACGTAGCTGCGTTTTATGAACATACTGTAATAACTTTCCAGCTACTTGGCGCTCTAGCGGCGACAAGTCCTTTCCTAGTAGCTGAACATCATCAAATGTAGTTTCTACTTGCGATAAAAGGAGATTCATTTGAGTCTCCAATACTTGGCGCTCCATTTCAGACAATTCATACCCTAAGACCACTTCACGCGCTCGCAGGTTTCGGATTTCTCCACAGACTATGTTAAAGTCACTAAGACTTGTGACCTGAAATTCACCCGTTCCCACATCCATATAAGCCAGTCCATATATACCTGACAGCTTATCCAAAGCCACTAAAAAGTTATTCTGACTGTCTGGTTTTGAAGAATCAACTACTGTCCCCGGCGTAATCACCTGTACTACTTCGCGTTTGACTACTCCAACCGCTTTTTTAGGATCTTCCATTTGCTCTGCAATCGCAACTTTATAGCCTGCTTCAATTAAAACATCAATGTATTGCTGCACTGAATGGTAAGGAACTCCTGCCATTGGGATTGGATTTTCCGAGTTTTTATTGCGACTAGTCAGAGCAATCTCTAAAATCTGTGCCGCATTGGTCGCATCATCATAGAATAATTCATAAAAATCTCCCATGCGAAACAACAAAAAAGCATCTGGATAATCTTTTTTTATATCTAAATACTGTTGCATTCCTGGAGATAGTTTTTCTTTTGTCATTCTCATCCTTTCTGTTGGTTAATAGTGATAAGAGTGGGATAGAAATCAATAGTTTCGTAGAAACTTGATTTCGTCGTCCCACATCCACATAGCTGGAGTAGGACAAAACTCATCTTGAAAATTTTCAGTTCGTAGTCTCACTCCCGCAAGGTTGCTCAACAGTCTGGAAGACTGTTGAGATGGTGGATAAAGAAAACAAAGTTTTTGTCAAAGGTGTTTTTCCGAGTTTGAAAAACAACAGCTTGAGACGTGCTTCGCAAGTCCTATCCGCCACCTCGAAGCATTGCTTTGAGCAATCAGCTACTGCGTCTTGTTGACTACATAAACAAAGGAAGCTGAGCTCTTTGTCCCAGCCTCATCATTCATTTTCTTAATCCATTTTCTCAAGAAGCTGCTCTTCCATTTGTTTTGCAGCTGCTGTATCACGACAGATAACTAAGAGCGTGTTAGCTCCTGCTACCGTTCCTAAAATTAGCTCACCTTTATTGGCATCCACAAAGTTAGCCAGAATAGAAGCATCCCCTAAGCGAGTATGAAGAACCAAGGAAAATTCCGCCCGAGAAACGCCCTCTAGATGATAAGACAAGAACTCAATCAAATCGATTTTATTTGTTTCATCTGCTAAAACATAATAAACTTCATTGTTTTTCTTGGCTTTCGTCAATCCAATTTCACGTAAGTCCCGAGAGAGGGTTGTCTGTGTTACAATGATGCCTTGTGCCTTTAAACGATCCTGAATATCTTTTTGTGTACTCAGTTTTTCTTCCTTAATCATTCGCTTAATTAGTTTATGACGTTCACTCTTTTTCATTTTATCCTCAATAATGTATATTTATACTCAAAATTATACCAAAAAAATTGAAGATTCGTCAAAAAATATGTTAAAATACTAGTAAAAGACCAAAGGAGAAACCATGGACAATAAACAATTGATTGCAAGTGAATTGGCTAAGGTCATTGACAGCTTAGACCAAGACGCTATTTTAAATTTACTAGAAAAACCCAAAAGCTCAGATTTAGGTGATATCGCTTTTCCTGCCTTTTCTTTAGCGAAAGTAGAACGAAAAGCGCCTCAAGCAATTGCAGCAGACATTGCAGAAAAAATTGACTCAACAAACTTTGAAAAAGTAGTGGCAACTGGTCCTTATGTTAATTTCTTCCTTGATAAATCAAAAATTTCAGCTCAAGTTATCAAAGAAATTGTAAAAGAAGGAAATAACTATGGTCAGCAAAATGAAGGAAATGGAGAAAACATCACCATTGACCTCTCCAGCCCAAACATTGCAAAACCATTTTCAGTTGGTCATTTGCGCTCAACTGTTATCGGTGATGCCCTTTCTAATATTTTCCGTAAATTGGGCTATAACACCATTAAAATCAATCACTTAGGTGACTGGGGAAAACAATTCGGTCTTTTAATGGTGGCTTATAAAAAATGGGGCAGCAAAGAAGCCGTCGAAGCAAATCCAATTGATGAATTACTGAAACTGTACGTTCGTATCAATGCGGAAATCGAAACAGATCCTGAGCTTGATGACGAAGGTCGCCTCTGGTTCAAAAAATTAGAAGACGGTGATCCTGAAGCTACTGAATTATGGCAATGGTTCCGCAACGAAAGCCTGAAAGAATTTAACCGTATCTACAAATTGCTTGGTGTTGAATTCGATAGTCTGGCTGGTGAAGCCTTCTATAATGACAAGATGGACGAAGGCATCAAAATCCTTGAAGAAAAAGGATTGTTGGAAGAGTCTAAGGGGGCTAGCATTGTCAACCTTGATGATGTCAATCTGCCACCAGCTATGATTAAGAAATCTGACGGAGCAACACTTTACATTACACGTGATATTGCGACAGCTATGTACCGTGCTCGCACTTACAACTTCGTTAAAAACATTTATGCTGTAGGTCAAGAACAAGCTAATCACTTCAGACAATTAAAAGCCGTTTTGAAGAAGATGGGATTTGACTGGAGCGATGATATGATTCATGTAGACTTTGGCTTGGTAACAAAGAACCGCCAAAAATTGTCTACACGTAAAGGAAATATCATCCTTCTTGAACCAACTCTTCAAGAAGCTATCAATCGTGCTCAGTCACAAATTGAAGCCAAAAATCCTGGCCTTGAAAACAAAGAAGCTGTTGCTCGTGCTGTCGGAGTAGGAGCTGTTAAATTCTACGATTTAAAAACAGACCGCCGCAACGGTTACGACTTTGATTTGGAAGCCATGGTATCCTTTGAAGGAGAAACAGGTCCATACATCCAATATGCTTATGCACGTATCCAATCAATCCTTTGCAAGGCTGACTTCAAGCCAAGTTCTGAAGTAACATACAGCCTAGATGATGCTGAAAGTTGGGAAATCATTAAACTGCTACAAGATTTTGCCCGTGTTGTCAAGCGTGCAGCTGACAATTATGACCCATCACTCATTGCAAAATATGCAATCAGTCTTGCACAAGCATTTAACAAATTCTACGCACACACTCGTATCTTAGACGAAAGCCCTGAACGTGACAGCCGTCTGGCTCTCAGCTACGCAACAGCTGTTGTTCTAAAAGAATCTCTTCGTCTTCTCGGCGTTGATGCTCCAGAAAAAATGTAATTTTCTAACCCTATCAAAAAATCCTATCGGTATTTACAACGATAGGATTTTTTATTACATTCCGTATAATTCTTCAATTTTCAGACCAATTCGTTTGACATCTTCATTCAAGCCACGAAGTTCAAATGTGTCCAAGACTGGAAAGCCAAAGCGCTCTGCATATTGCTTAGCTGTTAAACAATATTGGTTGTTAAAATTACGATTACCACTACCAACAATTCCAAAACAGCACTTGTAATTCTCTTCAAAAGCAATAAAGTCACCTAAATCATTGGTAAGAATCTCTACATCTCCATTATTCAAACCATTTCCACCTTCTAAGTAGGTTGGTAAAAAGGCTACAAAGGGCTGAGACATGGCGTAAAATGGTCGCTCCTCTTTCACCATATCTTTTATATCCACCTGCTCAATCTCAACATTTTCATGTCGCTCTTGCAAAAAAGTGGACAAACGTTTGATAAAACTCGCTGTGTTCCCACTTAAGCTAATATAAACCAAGGAAATCTTCATATTTTCTCACTTTCTAAAAATAAAACACATCTATCATTCTCTTAAAATTCTAAGCTGATAGATATGTTTTGTCAACTATTGTAATTTTTCTTTTGCTAAGTCTTGTTGCTGCCGTTTCATCTTGAAAAAGACAATAACAAGGAAAAGAATATTAAATGCAAAATAAATAATGGTCAAAACTCTTGTCGATGAGATTGCTGTGGCACGCATCGTTTGATCTTTATAAAGATTGTTGAGTGGCATACCACCGATATAATTGTAAATTGTCCCAATAATTCCTAATAATACATAGGCAATGTAGGCAAAATTAGCGTATAAAATGTTTTTCTTAACAATGAAAACAACAGCAGCTATCAACAACAGAATAGAAAGGATAATTAATAATTTATGGGGACCATTATGAAGAAAGACAAGACTCTTTTCAGTCACTTTCACTATTTGTTTTACAACTGTTTCAGATAAACCTTTGTAGGAACTTGTATTCGTTATTTTTTCACTGCCAAAAAAAGTTCCTATAAATGTAAACGATGATAAAATGGCTGATAACGTCAGCAATACATATAAATAAATTGGTCGTTTTTTCACAATAAGCCTCCTGCTTAAAAGAGTTTTCAGTTTTATTTATTATAACGTAAGCAGTCAAAAATGGCAACAAAAATTTCACTAGTGTCAATTATTTTTTTCAAACAAAAGAAAGCCCCTCAACTATCAATCAAGGGGCCAATTCGCTATTGAACTAGTTCAAATGCCAAATTTCATCGTTATATTGAGCAATCGTACGGTCAGCAGAGAAGAAGCCTGCTTTTGCGATATTGACAAGAACTTTTTCAAGCCAGACGTCACGGTCTTCATAATCCGCAAACATGCGTTCTTTTGTTTCGATATAATCTTCCAAGTCAAGAAGCGTCATGAACCAGTCTTTATTGATCAATTCATTGTAAAGTCGTTCCAAGCGCTCTTTCTTACCAACTGCAAGAACAGCATCACTGACAATGAAGTCAACCAGCGGTTTGATTGCTTTACGAGCATAGAATTTACTTGACTTATAAGCTTCTTTGGCATACAAATCAATAACTGTTTCAGAATCTTCACCGAAGATATAAATGTTGTCATCTCCGACTAATTCATGAATTTCAACATTTGCCCCATCTGAAGTACCAAGCGTTAAAGCACCATTTAGCATGAATTTCATGTTACCAGTACCTGAAGCTTCTTTAGAAGCAAGGGAGATTTGCTCAGAAATGTCACCGGCTGCAATTAAGAAGCTAGCTGCTGTTACATTATAGTTTTCAACCATAACGACTTGCAAGTATGGAGAAACTTCTGGGTCGTTAGCAATTACTTCTGACAAGCAAAGGATTAAATGAATAATATCTTGCGCAATCGTATATGCTGGAGCAGCTTTCCCACCAAAGAAGACTGTAATTGGACGCACAGGAATGTTTCCAGCCTTGATGTCCAAGTATTTATGAATGACATAAAGAGCATTCATTTGTTGGCGTTTGTACTCGTGAAGGCGTTTGATTTGGATATCAAAGATTGATTCAGGATTGATTTCAACACCTTGGTGTTCTTTCAAGTGACGAGCTAATTTCCGTTTGTTGTGAGCTTTGATTTTTTCAAGTTCGGCTTTCACATCAGCCTTACCAGAAAATTCAAGTAAGTCTTCTAATTTTGAAGCATCATGGTGCCAATCGCGGCCAATCAAGCTATCAATGTAATTTGACAAGCGTGGATTTGCGTGCATGAGCCAGCGACGGAAGGTGATCCCGTTTGTTTTATTGTTGAATTTTTCTGGATAAATGTCGTAAAAGGCCTTGAGTTCTGAGTTTTTCAAGATTTCTGTATGAAGAGCAGCAACCCCATTGACACTATATCCATAGTGAATATCCATGTGAGCCATGTGTACACGATCATGTTCATCAATAATTTGAATAGCTGGATCTGCGTATTCAGCCTTCACGCGCTTATCCAATTCTTTGATAATTGGAACCAAGTGTGGAACAACTTCTTCCAAGAATTCAAGCGGCCATTTTTCAAGCGCTTCAGCAAGAATGGTATGGTTTGTATAAGCCGTCATATTCTTAACGATATTGATTGCTTCATCAAGCGAAATACCACGTTCTGTCAAAAGACGAATCATCTCTGGAATGACCATAGATGGGTGTGTATCGTTGATTTGGATAACAGCATAGTCAGCCAAGTCATTAAGATTGCTACCTTTTTCAATCGCTTCATCAATAATCAATTGTGCACCATTTGACACCATAAAGTATTGTTGGAAGATACGGAGCAATTCACCTTGCTTATTACTATCATCTGGATAAAGGAATAGAGTCAAATTACGAGCAATATCTGTCTTATCAAAGTCAATCCCATCTTCAATGATACTTGCATCTACTGAGTCAAGGTCGAACAGACGAAGACGGTTTTTAGTAGCTGTTTTATAACCAGGCACATCAATGTCATAAAGAGTTGATGTTAAAGTGAAATCAGCAAATGGTACTTGATAGCTACGGCTTGATTTTACTAACCAATTTTGCTCTGTCAACCAGAAGTTTGGTACTGTTGTTTGCTCATTATTTTTCAATACTTGTTGGAAAAGACCAAAGTGGTAGTTCAGACCTACACCGTCTCCATTCAAACCAAGTGTTGCAATAGAATCAAGGAAGCAAGCAGCCAGACGTCCTAAACCACCATTACCAAGTGAAGGTTCTAATTCGACTTCTTCCACTTCAATCAAGTCTTTACCAGCGTCTGCTAATTCTTTTTTGACATCATCATAAAGACCAAGGTTGATGAGGTTGTTTGACAACAGTTTTCCAATCAAAAATTCTGCTGAAATGTAATACAATTTCTTTTTACCAGTATTAACTGGTTTTTGTGCACTAGTCAATTTTGTATAGTTTAAAAGGGCAATATACAATTCTTCATTGCTGCATTCAGCAATTTCTTTTTGATAAGTTTGTTGGATAAATTCTTGTAAATTTGACATTTTTTCTCCTACCTAGAAAAGAACGTTACAATTCATTCTCTTTCTTTAATAATTTTTTATTTAAACGACGATATGTTTTCGTCAAGCTGTATAACTCTGCTTCAATCACGAGGTCCAATTCATCTGCTGTCATACGCCATGACCAATTGCCACCGATAGTTGATGGATAGTTCATACGAGCTGAACTGTCTAACTCTAATAAATCTTGCATGGTTGCAATTGCCATAAAGCTGACAGAAGCAAAGATAGTTCGTAACATTGCATGAGGAACTGTTTCATATTCCTTGCGATTGGTGTATTGAGCCATATATTCACGTGTAGCATCATCAATCTCATCACGGTACCAACCAAGAACAGTATTGTTGTCGTGTGTCCCTGTGTACATAACAGAATTGTTCGGAGCAAGATGTGGACTATCAATGCTTTCATCATTTGGATTAAAGGCGAATTGAGTCACTTTCATACCAGGGAAACCCGTTTTTTCACGTAAAGCAATTACTTCATCAGTCATAAAGCCCAAATCCTCGGCGATGATGTTTAGTTCACCCAATTCTTCCTTCACAGCTTTAAACAAAGCGTAATCAGGGCCTTTCACCCATTTACCAGGAGCGGCTGTATCGGATCCAGCAGGGATTTCCCAATAAGATTCAAAACCACGAAAATGATCGATACGAACCACATCGTAGATTTTGAAACTCTCACGCAAGCGTTCAATCCACCAGCTATACCCATCTTCATCCATTGCCTTCCAGTCATAAATTGGGTTTCCCCAAAGTTGACCGGTCGCAGAGAATTCATCTGGCGGACATCCTGCTACACATGTAGGCTGTCCTAATTCATCTGTTTTAAAGAAATGCGGTTGCGCCCAAACATCACAGCTATCAGCTGCCACATAGATTGGCATATCACCAACGATTTCAATATGATGGTCGTTAGCATAATTTTTCAATTCTAACCATTGTTTGAAGAAGAGATATTGCGTAACACGATGATAGGTCAATCGATCAGCTAGCTTTTCGCGATAAGTTGCCAAGCTAGACGCTTCACGACGACGTACCGCTGCATCTGGCCATTCCGTCCAAGCTTTCAAGTCGAAATGCTCTTTAATCGCCATGTATTCAGCAAACACTTCAAGCCATGATGCATTATCTGCTACAAATTTTTCATAGGCTGCTAAGTCTCCACGTTCTAAGAAACGTTTCACAGCTTTTTCCAAAACAGGCCTGCGATTGTTAAACACTTTCGCATAATCTACTTTTCTTGGATCTTGACCAAAGTCTAACCCTTCAAGATCACTTTGCACAAGCAATCCTTCTTCAATCAATCGATCAAAATCAATAAAATGTGTATTTCCCGCAAATGCAGAGAAAGATTGATATGGAGAATCTCCATAACTGGTCGTGCCTAAAGGCAAAATTTGCCAGTAGCGTTGCTTTGTTCTTACCAAGAAATCCACAAAATCGTAAGCACTTTTCCCAAATGAGCCGATTCCGTATTTCCCTGGAAGAGAAGAAATATGCATGAGAACACCACTTTGACGCTCTTTCATCTTATCACCTCAATAAATTTTTCTGTTAAATTTTGCATTCATTTAACGAAAACGTTTGCGTTGATTTGATTATAACTTAATTCCGACATGTGTGCAACCATTTTTCTAGTTTTTTTGTAAATTTTTAAAATATTTCGGATAATTGAATCATTTTCTTCTATATTCTATCATGATTTTTGGAGTGGAAAATAAAAAATTTTTAAGATTTTTTTAAAAAAGTGTTGCAACCGTTTTCTATTTGTGGTATACTAAGCATAGTTTAAGAAAACGTTTGCGCAAACTATTCTAAATTGTTATCTTATTATTTTATTCTTTAGGAGGAATAAATCATGAAACGTAAAATGTTGAAAAGTGTTGCAGTTCTTGGAACTGTAGGATTGGCTAGTTTGTTACTAGTAGCTTGCGGTAGCAAAAATAATAAATCAGCTTCTTCTGGTGATGGTAAAAACCTCACTGTTTACGTAGAAAAACAATACGAAGGCTACATGAAGAAAGCTGCTGCTGCTTTTGAAAAAGAAAGTGGAACAAAAGTTACTATTAAAACTGGCGACCAACTTAAAGGTCTTGAAAATCTTTCACTTGACAACCAATCTGGCAAAGCTCCAGACGTTATGATGTCTCCATATGACCGCGTAGGTAGTCTCGGTTCAGACGGCCAACTTTCTGAAATGAAACTTGATAAAGGTTCAATGACAGATGATACTACCAAAGCACTCGTAACAACAAAAGGTAAAACTTATGGTGCTCCTGCTGTTATCGAAACATTAGTAATGTACTACAATAAAGACCTTGTTTCTAAAGCTCCAACTACATTTGCTGAATTAGAAGAACTGGCAAAAGACAGCAAATATGCTTTTGCTAACGAAAATGGCAAAACAACTGCTTTCCTCGCTGACTGGACAAACTTCTATTATGCTTATGGTCTGTTAGCGGGTAATGGTGGATATGTCTTTGGTAAGAACGGTACCGATCCTAAAGACATTGGACTTGCAAATGACGGTTCTATCAAAGGTGTTGAATACGCTAAAAATTGGTATGCAAAATGGCCAAAAGGAATGCAAGATACTAAAGGTGCCGCAAACTTAATTCAAACTCAATTCCAATCAGGTAAAACAGCTGCTATCATTGAAGGCCCTTGGAAAGCCGCATCATTCAAAGAAGCTAAAGTGAACTATGGTGTTGCCACTATTCCTACACTTCCAAATGGTAAAAACTATCAAGCCTTTGGTGGTGGTAAAGCTTGGGTCATCCCTGCAGGATCTAAAAATGCCAAAACAGCTCAAAAGTTTGTTAACTTCTTGACTTCGACTGAACAACAAAACGCTTTCTATGATGCTACAAACGAAGTACCTGCAAACACAGAGGCTCGTAAATACGCTGAAGGAAAGAATGATGAATTGACTTCAGCTGTTATTAAACAATTCCAATCTGCTCAACCTATGCCAAATATCTCTGAAATGAGTACTGTATGGGATCCAGCAGCAAGTATGCTCTTTGATGCTGTAAGTGGAAAAAAAGATACTAAAGCCGCTGTAAATGATGCCGTTAAATTGATTAAAGATACTATCAATCAAAAATTTGGTAAAAAATAAAACAGATTGAGGTAGGATAGAACTCGATTGGCAGCACCAGTCGAGTTCTATATTTTAGAAAAAGGAGACTCTGATGACTACACAACAACAGCCACGTAAAGCATTGCTGCTCTCCCTCATCCCAGGACTTGGGCAAATTTATAATAAACAAAAAGCAAAAGGGGCTATCTTTTTAGGAGTTACCATTTTATTTTTGATTTACTTTTTCGCCATTGCTGCTCCTGAGTTAGGAAACTTAATTACTCTCGGTGAGATGCCTGGACGCGATAACTCTCTTTTCATGCTGATTCGTGGTGCATTCCACTTTATTCTTGTCATTGTTTATTTCATCTTTTATGCTCTCAATCTAAAAGATGCTTATACTATTGCGAAACGTTGGAATAATGATTATCCAGTTCCTACGACTTTCAAAGATATGTTAAAAGGAATTTACGCTAATGGTTTTCCTTACCTATTGATTATTCCTTCATATATTGCAATGACTTTTGCTATCATTTTCCCTGTATTGGTCACTCTTTTAATCGCCTTTACAAACTATGATTTCCAACATTTGCCTCCAACCAAGCTCTTGGATTGGGTTGGCGTGACAAACTTCACTAATATTTGGCGACTTAGCACTTTCCGTTCTGCTTTTGGAGCCGTTCTTGGTTGGACTATTATCTGGGCACTGGCTGCCTCAACTATCCAAATCGTTATTGGTATTTTTACCGCTATTATTGCAAACCAACCATTTATTAAAGGAAAACGCATTTTCGGCGTTATCTTCCTACTGCCTTGGGCTGTCCCAGCATTCATCACTATCTTAACTTTCAGTAACATGTTCAACGATAGTATCGGTGCAATCAATACCCAAGTTATTCCGCTTCTTGGTAAAGTATTGCCATTCTTAAATGGACATCTGATTCCTTGGAAAACAGATCCGACCTGGACTAAAATTGCTCTAATTATGATGCAAGGTTGGCTTGGTTTCCCTTACATTTATGTATTGACACTTGGTATCTTGCAATCCATTCCAAACGATCTTTACGAAGCAGCTTACATTGATGGTGCAAATGCATGGCAAAAATTCCTCAATATCACTTTCCCAATGATTTTAGCAGTTGCTGCTCCTACACTCATCAGTCAGTATACTTTCAACTTCAACAACTTCTCTATCATGTACCTCTTTAATGATGGCGGTCCTGGTACAGTTGGTGGTGGTGCAGGTTCAACTGACATCCTCATTTCATGGATTTATCGTTTAACGACAGGTGCAGCTCCTCAATACTCAATGGCTGCTGCGGTAACACTTATCATTTCTCTTATTGTGATTTCAATCTCCATGATTGCGTTCAAGAAACTACATGCATTTGATATGGAGGATGTGTAAGATGAATAATTCTATTAAATTTAAACGCCGTTTAAACCACTTTTTAACTTATTTCTATCTAGTGGCTTTATCTATTATCATTATCTATCCTCTCTTGATTACGATTATGTCTGCTTTCAAGACAGGGAATGTCCTTGCGTTTAAGCTAGATACAGATATTAATTTTAGCCTAGAAAACTTTAGCAAGCTTTTTACTGAAACTCTTTATGGGACTTGGTACTTTAACACTTTAATCATTGCTATCTTGACAATGATTATCCAAACAAGTATAGTTGTACTAGCTGGTTACGCTTATAGTCGTTATAATTTCCTAGCTAGAAAACAAAGTCTGGTCTTCTTCTTAATCATTCAAATGGTGCCAACAATGGCTGCCCTGACCGCTTTCTTCGTTATGGCTTTGATGTTAAATGCGCTCAACCACAGTTGGTTCCTCATCTTCCTTTATGTCGGCGGTGGTATCCCAATGAACGCTTGGCTCATGAAAGGGTACTTTGATACTGTGCCTATCTCGCTTGATGAGTCCGCTAAATTGGACGGTGCTGGTCACTTCAGACGCTTCTGGCAAATTGTACTGCCACTCGTTCGTCCAATGATTGCTGTACAAGCTCTCTGGGCTTTCATGGGACCATTCGGAGACTACATCTTATCTAGTTTCTTACTTCGTGAAAAAGAATTCTATACAGTTGCTGTTGGTTTACAAACCTTTGTTAGTGATGTGAAGAATTTGAAGATTGCTTACTTCTCAGCAGGTGCTATCTTGATTGCTTTGCCAATCTGTATCTTATTCTTCTTCCTACAAAAGAACTTTGTATCTGGTTTAACAAGTGGTGGCGACAAGGGATAATCTTGTCCCACCCTCTTTTATTTATAGTTGTATGATAGCTAATAAACTTTGCTTTATTAGCCATTACCTGATTATAAATTTTTAGAAAGAGTGTCTTATGCTACCTTATCCATTTAATTATTTTTCTAGTATTTACGGTTTTAAAAAGCCTTTTGCCAACCGAAAATTACTGACCTGGTTTCAATTGATTTTTACAAGCATCTTTTTAATTTCCTTATCCATAATACCAGTTGCTGTGCAAAACGCGTCTCTCAAGACTTATCCACTCACTACTTTTGTAGATGGTGTTTTTGACCCTGTTACAAAGGAAGTAATGGACGATATCACAGAGAATGCTAAAATAGAAAATTATCAATTCAGCTATGCTGGTCAGCAATCAACTCACAATAGCAAAGCAGGAACTGTCCTTCTAGGGAAAGAACAGTCTACCTTAGGAGAAAAACTAACACTTGCTTTTGGATCCAAACAACTGATTATCAGCAAAAAAGGAAAAAAACTGGCAGACATTCAATATCAGCATATCAATCAAGCTGCTCTAAAAAATAAAAAGTCGCTCAGTGCCGCCATTTCACAAGATTGGTTTCAACAAAATCGTGTGACAGTCAGTCTATTTCTCGTTCTCCTTTCTGGCGGTCTTTTGACACTGAATTTCTTCATCATCATCTTAGGAGCTACCTTTTTCCTTTATTTAACGAAAAAATCACGTCTTTTTTCTTTTAAAACCGTCAAAGAATGCTATCATTTTGCTTTGAATTGTTTAGGTTTGCCAACTTTGATTGCTGTTGCAGCAGGGTTATTGTTCGGTCAAGCCATGACCACTATGATTACCATTCAAAACATTCTTTTTGTGCTTTATCTCGTCATTATTTTCTATCGGACACATTTCCGTGATGAAAAAATGAAAAAGTAGGAGGTTTTTTATGCGAGTTACTATTAAAGAAGTTGCTAAATTGGCAGGAGTTTCGCCTTCTACCGTTACCCGTGTTGTCCAAAATAAATCCAGCATCAGCGATGAGACCAAAAAAAGAGTCCGTAAAGCTATGAAGGAATTGAATTATCATCCTAATCTCAATGCACGTAGTCTTGTTAGCAGTTACACACAAGTCATTGGTGTTGTTTTACCTGATGATTCCGATGCTTTTTATCAAAATCCATTTTTCCCTTCAGTATTTCGTGGGATTGCTCAGGTAGCTTCTGAATTTCACTACGCTATTCAAATTGCGACCGGGAAAAATGAAAAAGAGCGTATGGAAGCTATTTCCCAAATGGTTCTAGGGAAACGTGTGGACGGGCTCATTTTTCTCTATTCTCAGGAAAATGATCCATTAGTGAAAATGGTTAGTGAGGAACAATTTCCTTTCTTAATTTTAGGAAAATCTCTTTCTCCGTTTATTCCTTTGGTGGATAATGACAATATCCAAGCTGGATATGATGCAACAGAATATTTTATCAAAAAAGGCTGCCGCAATATTGCTTTTATCGGTGGTAGTAAAAGACTATTTGTAACGCAAGATCGTTATAAAGGGTATCAAAAAGCGCTGGAAGATTACCACTTAGAGCTTGATCCTCAAAACACAGCATTTGCAAATGAATTTTTGGAAGAAAAAGGATATCAATTCACAAAACATCTTCTAAATCATGATTCAAAAATTGATGCGATTATCACAACAGATAGCATGCTAGCAGAAGGGGTCTGCAACTATTTAAATCAAAATCAATTATCTATTCCTACTCTAGCTTTTGACTCTATTAAACCCAAACTTGACTTGGCAGCTTATGTTGATATTAATACGCTAGAACTGGGGCGGATTTCTTTTAAAACTATCCTGCAAATTATCAATGATACCAAAGAAAATCGACAAATTTGTTATCGCCAAGTAATTCCACATCGCATTATTGAACAATAAAGAAAGGAAGTTTATGGCTTTCCGAACATTCCAAGCCTACTTAGATGACCAAAGTCTCATCACGATCGAGTTAGAAAAACAATTTTATACTGAACAATTACAATTTACAATCGAAACGATTGATAGCACACAAACCTTACAGATAAGAACTCTGAAAGAACAAGATGACTTCGTGCAATACAGTCTTGCTCCTCTTGAGCCGTTAGATTTAACCAGTCATTATTGGATTTACGACCAAGATCGCAATAAAACCTTTTTGCAATTTCGCCATATTGTGAGAAAACCGATTTTTGACCAGACCTTTGCTTATGATGGCGATGACTTAGGAGCTCATTACACTCCTAAAGTAACGACTTTTAAACTCTGGGCTCCTATTTCCGAGCAAGTTTTGCTCCATTTACAAAATCAAGTTTATCCGATGACACTTGGTGAAAAGGGCGTTTGGCAAACAGAGGTCTCTGGAGATTTTGATGGGGCTGCTTATTACTATCTACACAAAGTGAATGGTCATTGGGTGGAAGTCCACGACCCTTATGCCCTATCTTCTGAAAGCAATTCTGGTGTTAGTTATGTTGTCAATCCAGAGAAAATTACTCGCCCAATTCACCGAGCAGCAACACAAATTCCAATAACAAAAGCTGTTATCTACGAGATGAGTGTGAGAGATTTTTCCATGCAAAAAGAAGCAGGATTTACCTACTCTGGGAAATTCAAGTCCCTAACAGAGTCTCCTGATTTACAAGAACACACTTTGGGAATGGATTATGTCAAACAACTGGGTATTACTCATATCCAACTCATGCCAGTGTATGATTTTGGCAGTGTTGATGAAAACCATCCAGAACTCGTGTATAACTGGGGCTACGACCCTATGCAATACAATCTTCCTGACGGTAGTTTTGCAACGAATCCACATGATCCTTATACAAGAATCGTTGAATTGCAAGGAGCAATCGCTGCTTATCATCAAGCCGACATCAGTGTTATCATGGACGTCGTTTACAATCATGTCTACAATCCCCAAACCTATGCTTTTGAAAAAATTGTCCCAGGCTATTTCTTCCGCTATGATCACAATGCCAATTTAACAAATGGGACTTTCTGTGGGAACGACGTAGCAAGTGAGCGGGCAATGGTTCGTAGCTATATTAAGCATTCCCTCAAACAATGGCTAACTCTTTATGGAATGGACGGCTTCCGCTTTGACCTCATGGGCATTCTAGATATGGAAACCATGAAACAAATCGCAGAGGAATTGAAGTTTCTTTATCCAAATGTTTATTTGTACGGAGAAGGGTGGCGTATGGCCACCGGACTGGATAGCAATCGGCTTGCACATCAATTCAACGCCGCTCAGTTACCAAGCTATGGTTTTTTCAGCGACCACTTCCGCAATACAATCAAAGAAACAATTTTAGAAGGCAGTCAAATCCAAGATTCCAAACCAATAGATACGATAGAAAATGTATTGACAGCTAATGTTGGATTAACGGAAACAGCACATTTTATCGCACCCCAGCAAGCTATCAACTACGTGGAATGCCATGACGATGCAACGGCTTTTGATTATTTTGCAATTAAAAAGCCAGATATCTCTCTAAATGAGCGGTTAGCAGATGCACGACTCGCTTTGCATATTACTTTGTTAGCTCAAGGGGTACCGTTCATCCATAGTGGGCAAGAGTTTTTCCGTAGTAAAAACCTCATGGATAATACTTATAATGCTCAAGACGCCATCAACCGTCTTGATTGGCTACGCTCAATTGAATATGAGAAAGACGTAGATTTTGTTCGCCAGTTGATCCAATTCAGAAAAGCAAATCCGCTTCTCGGTTTGGAAACAACGACAGAAATCCTTGACTTTTGCTCTGTCCAATGGCTCACCGATGTCCTTGTTGAATACAAAATTAAAAGGCAAAAAGAACAAATTACTATCCTCATCAATTTTGGAAATGAAGATATTGCTTATCAAAATCAAGAAAAACAAGCTATCTTTATCCAATATCCAAAAATCAACCTTGATACCCCCATTCAGGAAATCCAAAAACAATATACTGTTCCTGCAAAACAAGTTCTCGTACTTAAATAATCGTGAGGCTGGGCAAAAACACCATTTTTAATCTGAAATAAATAATCAACGACATCATAAAAGGCTTAAAATCAAGATTTATTTAAATCAGATTCTAAGCCTTTTTGCTTTTATGCTTGTTTTTGCCCATCCTCTATTTGTCCCGCACCGAAGGCCGCGAGACGGACTGCAAGTCATATAACAAAAAACATCAGATTGACCAAACTAGCCAATCTGATGTTTTATTCTTCTACGAAACGCCCAAGAATGTGAACATTATCTGCTACCGATACAAAAGCATGCGGATCGGTTTTACGCATAATATGTTTAAATTCATTAAATTCAGCATGCGTAATGACTGTAATCAAAACAGTCTTTTTCTCATGATTGTAAGTTCCTTCTGCACCATTAACCATGGTTGCACCACGATGCAATTTGTTATGAATTTTATCAATAACTTCTTCGGGATGACTGGTAATAATCATCGCCTGCATCTTCTTTTGCTTAGTAAAGACTGCATCTGTCACACGGCTTGACACAAAAATCGTAATCATCGAATATAGTGCATATTTCCAGCCGAAAGTCACACCGGCAATAATCATAATCATGCCATTGACCATAAAGGAAATATTTCCCACATTTCTACCGGTTTTCTTCCGAACCGTCAAGCTGACAATATCCGTCCCACCACTAGAAATATTGGAACGCAAAGCAAAGCCGATTCCCATTCCCATGATAACCCCACCAAACAAAGCATTGATAATCGGGTCATTTGTTAAGGTCACTTCAGGAACAAACTGGATAAACAGCGAACTCATGGAAACGGTTATAAAAGTAAATACCGTAAATTTGTGCCCAATTTGATACCAAGCTAAAATCATCAGCGGGATATTGATGAGATAGAAAGTCACAGAAACCGGAATAGTAAATCCTAAAAAACGCGTACTTAAAGCGGCTAAAATCTGTGCCAATCCAGTCGCACCGCTTGAATAAACATGTCCCGATTGAAAGAAAAGATTCACTGCAACCGCAGATAGAAAACCATAAATGAGCGAAGCAGAAATCTTTTCATCGTACTTCTCACGAGAAATACTCTTAAGTACTCGTATCAACTTAAAATCATAGGCTAGACGGCGCAAATAATAACGCAATCGTTTGTAAATCTTACTTTTCTTCATGAGTTTCTACTTGTAAACTTAATTCTTCAAGTTGTTTAGCGTCGACTATGCTTGGCGCCTGAGTCATTGGATCACTTGCTTTGTTGTTTTTAGGGAAAGCAATCACTTCACGGATATTTTCCTCGCCAGCCAGCAACATGACAAAACGATCTAGCCCAATTGCCAATCCACCATGCGGTGGAAAACCATAATCCATTGCTTCTAGCAAGAAACCAAATTGATCAGTAGCTTCTTCTTCAGAAAAACCAAGAGCTTTAAACATTCGTTCTTGCAAATCTTTGTGGTTAATACGAAGACTTCCACCACCCAATTCATAACCATTCAAGACAATATCATAAGCAATAGCACGAACCTTGCTCAAATCACCTTCTAATTCATGAGCTGTGTCTGCTTGTGGAAGAGTGAATGGATGGTGCGCACTCATATAGCGACCTTCTTCTTCCGACCATTCAAACATTGGCCAATCCACAACCCAAAGATAATTAAATCTCGATTCATCAATCAAGCCCAAATCTTTTGCAAGACGAACACGAAGAGCTCCCAAGGATGCATTGGCAACTTCTAGAGTATCAGCTACAAAAAGAACCAAATCATTGTCTTCAAGCTGTAAAGCATCTGTCAACTCACTTGTCAAGTCTTTCAGAAACTTAGCAACTGGGCCGTTTAATTCACCTGATGCCACCTTCACCCAAGCAAGCCCTTTTGCTCCATACTGTTTTGCTTGCTCTGTCAACTTATCTATATCTTTCCGCGAATAGCTGTCAGCTGCATTTTTCACAACAATAGCTTTAACGGCTGGTGCTTCTGAGAAAACTTTGAAGTCAACTTTCTTGACAATCCCTGTCAAGTCTTGTAACAGCATCTCAAAACGTGTATCTGGCTTATCACTTCCATACAAAGCCATTGCATCATCATAGTTCATGCGTGGGAAGGGCAGAGAAACCTCAATCCCCTTTGTTTCTTTCATCACTCGAGCAATCAAGCCTTCTGTAATATCCTGGATTTCTTGATCAGATAGGAAAGAAGTTTCTAAGTCAACCTGTGTAAACTCTGGTTGACGGTCTCCACGTAAATCCTCATCACGAAAGCATTTTACAATTTGATAATACCGATCAAATCCAGCATTCATCAACAGTTGCTTGGTAATTTGAGGACTTTGTGGCAGTGCATAGAAATGACCTTGGTTCACTCGACTTGGTACCAAATAATCACGCGCCCCTTCTGGAGTTGACTTAGTAAGAAACGGCGTTTCCACATCAATAAATTCAAGCTCATCTAAGTAATTACGAATTGAATGTGTTACTTTAGCTCGTAATTTCAAATTTGCCAACATTTCAGGACGACGAAGGTCTAAATAACGGTAACGGAGACGGGTATCATCATTCGCTTCAATACCGTCTTTGATTTCAAATGGAGTCGTTTTGGCCGTATTGAGAACTGTCAAATGCTCCACGTGTAATTCAACAGCTCCTGTTGCCAATTTATCATTCGCCTGCGTACGGACTTCTACTTTTCCAGTCACTTCGATCACATATTCGCTTCGCAAACTTTCAGCGGTTTCCATGACTTCTTTATCCACATTTTCAGGATTGATAACTAGCTGCATTATGCCTTCACGGTCACGCAAATCAATGAAAATCAGTCCTCCCAAGTCACGACGACGGGACACCCAACCTTTCAAAGTGATTTTTTGACCAACATGTTCACTACGAACACGCCCGACATACATTGAACGTTTCATTTTTATTCTCCAAACTTTTAATTCTTTTACTATTTTACCACAAAAGCGATGAAAAAGAAGACATGCTTTTCAAAATCTTCATATCTTAACGTAATATTTTTACAAAAGAAGATGACGACTCACCTCTTACTTTCTTTGTCATATAATTCAGGATGCAAAACCTTGACCACATAACTTGATGCTAAGCGCAATAGCCCTGCTGCCAAGCCAAAAATCGGTGCTAAAAACCGAAAAAAGAAATCCCCTCTTACAAAATAGGCAATTCCTCCTATAATCAAAAAAACAATTAGAAACTGAATTACAGACGGAATGATTATTTTTTTCATTGTTCTCTCCACTTCTACTTCAACATTCTACTATGTTATGAGAGAAAAAAGCCATTTGACTGGCTTTCTCCCTTTTTAAATTAAAACCCCAGTTGTTCAAAAATTGTTTGAAAATCTTTTTGAATCTGATTTAAGCTGACTGTCAATTCTTCACGAGTTTGATTGTTTTTGATGATAACTTGATTGCTTTCAATCTCACTTTCACCAAGAGTTATCAAAGTCTTAGCAGAGAAAGTATCTGCTGACTTGAATTGCGCTTTTAACTTACGATTTAAATAATCACGTTCAGCTGTAAATCCTTGCTTGCGAAGTGCTTGTACAATTTCCAAAGCTTTGTTATTAGCACCGTCTCCCAGAACCGCAATATAAACGTCCAAACTATCCTCTAGCGGCAAGGCTACACCCTGCTTTTCAAGAACGAGGAGCAGACGTTCTACGCCCATCCCAAAGCCAAATCCAGCCGTCTCTGGTCCACCAAAATAAGCAACAAGGCTATCATAACGACCGCCTGCACAAATAGTCAGTTCATTACCGGCTACATCTGCAGTAAATTCAAAAATCGTGTGATTGTAATAATCCAATCCGCGGACCATATTGGTATTGATAACATAAGGAATTCCCAGTGCTTCCAACATCGAACGCACAGCTTGAAAATGAGTTTGGCTTTCCTCATCTAGATAATCCAGAATAGAGGGTGCATTTTCAACAGCGAGTTTATCTTCTTTTTCCTTACTGTCTAGCACACGGAGAGGATTTTCTTCCAGACGACGCTGACTATCTTTAGAAAGACTGTCTTTCAACGGCGTCAAATAATCAATCAATGCTTGACGATAAGTGGCGCGACTCTTCGCATTCCCCAAACTATTCAACTGCAACGTTACACCTTGAATACCAATTTCATTGAAAAATTGAGCTGCCATGGCAATCGTCTCTACATCAGTCGCAGGATTATTGGAGCCAAAACACTCTACACCAATCTGATGAAACTCACGCAAACGCCCTGCCTGTGGACGCTCATAACGAAACATAGAACCCATATAATAAAGTTTCACCGGCTTTTGGACTTCTGGGGCAAAGAGTTTATTTTCCACATAAGAACGCACAACTGGTGCTGTTCCTTCTGGGCGTAATGTGATATGACGGTCGCCTTTGTCATAAAAATCATACATTTCTTTGGTTACAATGTCAGTCGTATCTCCAACAGAACGACTAATCACTTCATAATGCTCAAATAGTGGGGTGCGAATTTCTGCGTAATGATATTTTTTAAATGTTTTGCGAGCAAATTCTTCTACATATTGCCATTTGACAGACTCTTGAGGGAGAATATCCTGAGTCCCTTTCGGTTTTTGTAATTTCATAGCTTTCCTCTTCATTCATATAATATAATTATTTTACCACAAGTAACAGATTTTGAGGACTGTTTCGGTATATTTTCTCTAAAAAGCTAGCATGCTCTGCCATTTTCCAAAAAATAAAAGAAAATCTGTCAAGTAACTTTACTTTACAATTTTTTTTTGATATACTATTACAGTTGATGAAAATCAAAGAGATTGAATCGAACTTATATTAAAAGGAGAATAAAGAAAATGGCAGTACCTGCACGTCGCACTTCAAAAGCGAAGAAAAACAAACGCCGCACTCACTACAAAATTACAGCTCCATCTGTACATTTTGACGAAACTACTGGAGATTACTCACGTTCTCACCGTGTATCCCTCAAAGGATACTACAAAGGACGTAAAATCGCCAAAGCTGCAGCAGCAGAATAATAGAAGGGAGCTATCATGCGCGTAAATATCACACTTGAACACAAAGCATCTGGTGAACGCTTGTACCTTACTTCTAAAAACAAACGCAACACTCCAGACCGTCTTCAATTGAAGAAATACTCACCAAAATTACGTAAACATGTAGTGTTTACTGAGGTTAAATAAGAGTTAAATTAGTGAAAATAGCGTTAAATCAACGTTTAAACACTTAATAATAGCCGAGTGGGAACATTTTGGTAACAAAAAAGGTAGTAAGATACAATCTTGCTACCTTTTTATAATCTCCGTTTTCGTATAACAGACTTCGCTAGTGATACGAAAGCCGTGATTGAAATTAAAGTGATATTACCCCCTCTAGTTTATCCGCTACCTCTTTCATAGCAGAAGGGCGAAGATGGGAATATACTCCCAAAGTCGTCTGTATATCTGCATGACCTAGCCTATTTTTAAGTTCTAGGTCATTCATACCCAAAGAGAGCAACAGACTAGCATGGGAGTGTCTTAAATCATGAATACGAATACTTTTAACACCTGCCATTTTCCCATGTTTCTTCATGCTATTAGCAAGCATTGTCTTAGTCACAGGTAAACAGTTATAAGAAAAGACAAAACTTATTTTTCCTAGCTGTTTCTGATGATTTTTCCATGAGGATAGCGCCTTAATCGTCATGGCATCAAGATAGATTTTTCTATTACTTGAAAAAGTTTTTGTGGGGTTAATTTGCCAATTATTTTTATTTTGATAAAACATAGACTTATTGACTTGTACAGCTTTATTTTCAAAATCAACATCTTCCCACGTTAAGGCTTGTAATTCACTAATCCTCAATCCTGTCATAAAGAGAAATAGAAAACAGGTATATTTCAAATGTTCTACAACATCATTTTTTTCAAATGTTTTGATAAATTTTTCAAATTCTTCTTTTGTCCAAAAATCAACCTTTTTTCTAGTCCTCTTCATATTTCCAACCTGCCGAGCAGGATTTTCACTCACAACACCCAAAGTAAGAGCCATATCAAACAACTCTTTTACTGTTTGATGTAAGTCTTTCAAATAGTTATTAGATAACCCCTCTTCCAAAATGTCTGTATGCCATTTTTTTATATGAATAGGCTTAACATCAACCATTTTCATAGGATAAAAATATTTCAATCTTTTCAACTTGGAAGAAAAGGTCATAAATGTCCTAGCAGTTACTTTATTCTTATAGTGAGGTACAAAATACTTTTCCAAAAATAACTCAACTGTTAAAGTTGCACCATGTACAATAGCTTTTTTCGAGTGTTTCGCTATAAAATCATCATACCATTTCTTGGCTTCTGTTTGAGTTTTAAACCCTCTTTTCTTTTTCTGCATTCTTTTACCGGTCACTTCATCAAAACCTAGAGAAGCAACCGCATAATAAGAACTACTAGCCTTGTCATAATATACATGAGGGATTTTAGGCATATTCTTCCACTTCCTCAAAATTTAATTTTGTACCCAAAATTTCCTCAACAGCTTCAACAGGAACTTGACCCAAACCCTTGGAATTATAGTAAGCAAAGCCCTTTTGTACCATCAAAGCCTTAGCCTGTTTAATCAAACTGTAAGCCTGATAATTTCCAAAACCTAATTTTTTCAAATCTTCTTTTGTTACGAACATAGCATTTTTCTCCTTTTCATGTTATAATATAACTAGTTGTTTTTATATGTGATGCGGTTTGCCGACTGCATCATTTTTTTTATTTCATAATACCGAGCTTTATCCCTTAAAAAAACATATATATCAGGGAGATATTTCAAAACCCTAGACTTAACAATAACTTCTACAGGTTCTTCTTGACCATAATCTCGACATTTTGTTATTACGATTATCTTTTTAGTCATTTGTCACATCCTTTGCTTTCTTTGGCAATATTCTAGGATAGATACAATCTTCAAGCAATTTACGAATAAAATCGTCCTTATCTTGCGAACAAAACAAATCTTCATAGTCAAAGTTCAAAACAACACTAGAACCATCAGGGCGTTGATAATGACCATTTTCTCTATTCTCTCGAACTTCTGAAACACTATAAAATCTTTCTTCCATTCCATGCTTTCTAGCGATTTCAGAAGAATAATTGACCCGTCTTAAATACTGGTTTATATCTTCTTCCTGAATTTGTCCGAAAAATTGTTTTGGAGACATATAAGCAGACATAATAACCAATCTCGGAACTACTAGCTTATTTCGATAGCGTGCCGACATTCTAGCCGAATTGATTGGGTCGAATAACTTCAACCAATCTGCAGGGGCTAGGCTATCTTCTCGCAAGTCGTCCAAAATCAGGATTTCTTCTCCTGAATAGTTGTCAAAAGGATTTTTTGAGCTTGCAGAATATGAGCCACCTCTTAAACCTACATTTTCAAGTGCTCCTTGCACCTCTAAAGCAATATCTCTAGCAAGTGTAGACTTGCCAATCCCGGGCTTACCTTGAATATATAGGACAGTCAAATCATACTCCCCATTTTGCAAGGCTTCTAGTCTTAGCACGCTTTCACGCTCGCCAAAAATATCAAATCCTTCAAGGAATTTCTGACGATTGTTTGCCATAAGATAATACAAATTATTGTCTTTCATAATATCAAAATAAGTCAGTTCCCCCTTATATACTTTAGATAATACCAAATCTAGACTTTCATCTGATTTCTCACGTTTTTTTTTGGCTGCATACTTCTCCAAATCTTCTTTATTCTGATTGATAAAGGCTTCATAATCAAGCGTATCAAATGTTTCCACATCACTAGCAGGATACTGATATTTATCTTTATCTTTGGCATGAATAAGGTAAGCTAAAGCATTGATACGTGTATACGCTCGACCGCCTTTTGATTTTGGAGTTTCAATGCGTTCACGTTCTACACCTAGGACAGAAGCAACCTTTGATAAGTCGAATTTCTTTGGAAAATCAATATACCCATGCACATGCGGTTCTACTAGTTTAGCCCCATAGGAAATATCTCTATCATGAACAACTATTGCAAATTCCACAAACTCATCTTCTTCAACCAAAGTTCTAACTCGGTCAAAAATCAATCTAAAAATTTTATCTTTATTGGTTTCCCAATCATCTAATAATTGTTTATCTTGAACAGACCAATCCCAAAATTTTGGTTTTAATTGTTGTTCAAACAAAAAACGTTTATTGATAATTCGTTTTTTCATAAAACACCTCTTTTATAGAAATACATTTATTTTGTATAATATTTCACTTTTTTTGTTGCTATACTCAACTTTTTGGAGAATAGCAACAAGTATGGCAACAAGTAAAGCAACATGATTTTTCACTCTTTTTCTTTCCTAACGCATACGCTGGACCGTTCCGATGTCCCACGGAGAAATGCTTTCAAATCAAGGCTTTTCCTTGTTTTGCACCATTCTATCGTCAAGTCCAGAATGGCGCCCGCGCATAGATTTTGTGTCTATGTTGCTATACTATCCTATAAAACTCTTGAGCAAAAAATCATGAATATTCTTCCGCTTAAAATACGGAAAAATTCGGGTTGAGCGGTGTAGACGGGTTACACGGTCGGGGGCTACGCCTTTCCCGACCTAACCCTACACCTAACCCTGCTTTTTTCCGTATTTTAAGTTGTCACAGCAATTTCAAGCCACTAGCAACTAATTTCAAGCCCTTGTAACCTGGATTGCGACCGTCAACCCATTGAGCCATGACACGAGTATCTAGTAACTCTACAAAAGTGAATTGAGCTGCTGCCATAGCTCCCTCAATCTCATCAAAGCTACCTAATACTTCAATCGTGATTGTCTTGATGTCTTCCATATCAATCAAACCTTGTTCTACTGCGCCTGCTGTACGTTCATCAATACCATTAAGCATATAGCTTTCAACTACATCAGTTGCCTTACCGTCTTTATATTTATTACGTGGGCGAACTTGTGTAAAGTCAACTTTTACCTTTTTAGGAATATAGAATTGAGAACTATCAAGAGCCATTTCTTTAAGTGAGAGTTCGCTTGTTAATTTCATTTTGTTACTTGCCATTAGTTTTTACCTTTATCTTTCTTAAAAATTGTTATATAATTTAGATAGTTATTTTTGGTAAGTCTTTGAAAAGTTCTGCTTCTCAAAGACTTTTTTATACAATCATAGCTATGTCCTCCTTGAAAAAATTCCACAAAATATGATATACTATATACGTCACTTTGTGATATATTTTATATTATCTCATTTTGAAGTGTTTGTCAACTGTAAAACACGTCTTTATGAGATTTGTTTTGAAAGGATTGATTTAATGAGTACATCAAGCATATTTCCTCAACGGCTTAAGGAACTTCGATTAAAAAAAGGGTTCACACAATCAGAACTAGGTGAAAAAGTTGGAGTCAAACAGAACACTTTTACAAATTGGGAAAACGGAAAACGTGAACCAAATTTTGAAAAACTATTATTATTAGCCAAATATCTTGAAACAACAACAGATAACTTATTAGGTCGAAGTATTTTAAGCATTGACACCGTACCTCTTCCAATCACTAGTTTTGACTTCTCTCAAATAGAAAATATACCATTAGAGCAATATCCAAATTTAAAACAAGCTATTGTTCTAGAATATATGCGACACGGCACAAGAAGTACACAATTATTACAAGAAATAACTGAGAAATATCATTTAAACAAACAGCAAATAAAATTACTAAAAGAAATCATAGAAGATACAAAAAGTGCCTTTATTGATGAATTCTAGTTTCGGCAACAATTCGGAAACAACAGAAACAGAATAACCCTATTTTTAGTAACTTAAAACTTATCAAAACTTAATAAAATATAGCGTTTTTGTTAAAGCAATAGATGTATATTACAGAGGTTAAGTAAGGGTTTCAGTACACGTCAATAGACGTCAAAATATTGATTTTAAGCGATTTTTGATTTTTTGAAACTCATTATATCGCACTACAAATCAATAAAAACTCTACCTTTTACTCTACCTTTTTTAGATAAATATATCATCTGGATATTGAAGTTAAGCCCTGCTATCATTTCGATGGCAGGGCTTTTTAATATTTGGTACACTAACTTCTTATCTATATTTTGGTGGATTTTAAGTTGACATCTACAAAGTTTAATGTTAGAATACATTCAAAAATATATTTGAATGAGGTGTTTTATGATTCAAAATATTGTTACTTCAATAATCCTGTATTCTGGGACAGCCGTAGACTTACTTATTATCCTAATGTTATTTTTTGCCAAAAGAAAAAGCAGAAAGGACATCATTAACATCTATTTAGGGCAATTTCTAGGCTCTGTTAGTCTAATATTCCTAAGTTTGCTTTTTGCATTTGTCTTAAATTATATTCCTAGTAAAGAGATTTTAGGTTTACTCGGTTTGATTCCAATTTTCCTAGGCCTCAAAGTTTTGCTTTTAGGAGATTCTGATGGAGAAGCTATTGCAAAAGATGGTTTGCGAAAAGACAATAAAAACCTGATTTTTCTAGTCGCTATGATTACTTTTGCAAGTTGTGGCGCTGACAATATTGGTGTCTTTGTCCCATATTTTACCACCTTAAATTTAGCGAATTTGATAGTGACTTTACTTACTTTTCTAGTCATGATTTATCTCTTGGTTTTTTCTGCCCAAAAATTAGCACAAGTCCCTTCTGTTGGAGAAACTTTGGAAAAATATAGCAGATGGTTTATTGCCGTTGTCTATTTAGGATTGGGGATGTATATCCTGATTGAAAACAACAGCTTTGACATGCTATGGGCTGTGTTAGGCTAGGAGAAAAAATTATGAATAAAGATAGTATCTGTCAAGTGGATGTTATAAATCAACAAAATGTTACAACCGCAACGAACTACCTTGAAAAGGAAAAAGTCCAAAAATCACTTCGCATTTTATCAAAATTTACCGATAATAAACAGATAAATATCATCTTTTATCTCCTTGCCGTCGAAGAACTCTGTGTCTGCGATATAGCCTGTTTATTAAATCTCAGTATGGCATCTGCCTCCCACCATCTTCGTAAACTAGCCAATCAAAACATCTTGGACACTAGAAGAGAGGGGAAAATTATATATTATTTTATAAAAGATGAGGAAATCAGAGATTTTTTTAATCAACTAGGATAACAACTATTTTTACTACTTTCTACTTTTCCATGATTATAGGGGGATTATATATGAAATTTTTTGAAGAAAATTATTCACAAGAAATACCTACTCGTATCAAAAATTTAAGAAAAAATACAATATTACACAAAGCGAACTAGGCAATGCAGGTCAAGTTAGTCAAGTTGAAAGTGGTAAGCGACCAATTACGAGTTCGATGTTAGTTTATTTAAATGCTCTAACCGCTTCGAGCTATACGTATATCGTTTTTGGAGAGTTAGATGAGTTTATTGAGAATCTGTTTCATTATTTTTTCAGTTCTATTTTATATAGAGATTTAGAGGCTGTAGATGAAAAACTATATTCTTTCATGAGTGATGATTTAATTTCAATCCAATCAAGTTGTCTAAGTATTGCCAAGACATTTGCAAATTTCAATATTCAAAGAAAAAGATTTATGATTTCTACTGAAACTGAAATGGATACTTTTCACAAGAAAGATGACATTAACGTATGGTCGGTGGAAAAAGTTATAACCCCGCTAGAAGTTTTAGAACCCGTACCATCAATGAATTGACTGTCATTGATTTTGAAGAAATATTTGATATTCTTTAGTTGATGTTAGGGGATAATTTAATTAAATCATTTGAAGTTAATGTCTGTGGTATCCTATTTGAATTAGGCGGAAATGACATACCCTCAACATTTAGGCAAGAAAACATTGACCCTCTCATCAATAAATGGTGGTATGATAATGTTTCGACAGAAATTATCCCTAATCTAATAAAAAAACTCAAAGAAAATCCCTTATTTAATATCGGATTTATGGTAAATGATATATTAGAAAGAATGTATAAAGAGAATAGTCCAAAATCTTACCTTACATCCGTCCCGTTAGTTATTTCTCAAAAAGGAAGAACAACCTCTTCGTTTAGTATGACTGGTGGTCAACAAATAGATGGAGTGAAATTCAAACAGATATCTGAGGACTATATGAAATTACTCAGTCAAGGTAAGGATATCACAGAGTTATATCAAAAATATTCTAAAGAAGAGTTGGCAAATCTAGGCATTAATATTTATCAATCCAATGATATAGAAAGGACTGAGGAAAGAACTTTTGATGAAATTATCAGTTGGGTTCCAACCCTTATGCAACAAGACCAATTCAAGAAAGGCACACTATTCAATTAGAGCCAACAAGATTTTCACTAGAGGATAAGAAAAGAATTGAAGAAGCTGCAGCTCAAGGACTAAGCGAAATCGACCTTATTGATTTAGTTCTCTTTTTATCTATCGAATCAATCATCGAGCTATTTTTGACTTATTTACTCATTTACAAAAGAATTCTTACTTTAAGCATGATGAATATATAGAAAAAAATAAGCAAGAAGAATTCAATTTGTTAAAGGAGCGAAATCAATTTAATGAGTTACAAAAGGATAGGATTATGGAAATTATGCTTTTCATCGTTAGTTTGGTCTCTGTTCTTCAAGTTGTAGATATTTTTACTAATAATATAAAAATATTATCGATAAGTGCTTTGATTACTATCTCTTTGTCTATTGGAATACTCATTTATAGAAATCGCAAATGATATTTAAAGCCTATGAAATCAATCTTTCAAAGGTTTTTTCTTATATCTCAAACTAAATATCAAATATTTATAATCATCAAGAAATCATTTCAGCCAAATCTATCATAGCTTGTTCAATCTTATGTTTCCCTTTTTGCATGACATAAAGGTAGATTTTTTCTATCTCTCTACTATCTTCTGAATGTCCCACAAATTCTCGGATAACATTTAGGCTTACATTCTTATCAGCCATGACTGAAACAAAACTATGTCGAAACATGTGGGGAACTATGTGAATAGGTCTACCAAAATCGACTAGGTCGTCAATATCCTTATAGGGTTTTCCACTTTTCTTATTATATTTTGCTGACTGACTAGTCCTACCTCTTAAGAACATTGAAGTTTCTGTATGATACAATGGGCTACCTTACTGATTCTTACATTTAATATACGTGATACTAGTTTCCATATTTTAATTTATAAGTAAAATAATCAACCATTTTATGAAAGTAGAATTTTCAACAATCATTAAAAAGAAAACATAGAAATAAAGAGTTTAAAACATCTGTCTTAAACTTTTTGCCCCTCACTGTTGCTCACCAATACAGCATTCTTCGTGCTCATCTAAACTTTCGTCTGTCTGAATGGTTACTTTTGTAATTCCATACATTTTGAGATGTTGGCGAATGAGCTGCTGAGTTTCTGCTTGTTGTTCGGGATGTTTCATGCAAATATGAATCATCGCAAATTTTTCTAGTCCATCGGTTGTCCAAACATTTAGCTGAGTGACTGTTTGGATATTCTCGATTGTTTGAATTTCTACATAAAGGTCATTCAGATTTACATCGCTCGGTACGTGATCAAGAAAGATTTGAACATTTTCCCAAAACTTTGGTAGTGCTTTACTCAAGATAAAGGTTGAAATGATGAGTGAAAGCAATGGGTCAAGGAAATACCAGTTTGTAAAACGAAGAATGAAGGATACAAAGATCACAGCCAACCAGCCTAAAATATCTTCTAAGAAATGCAGACTCAGAATGGATTCATTGTGCGTCCGTCCATGACTAACCACCCTGCTGGCTGCAAAGTTGATTACAATTGCAAAAATTCCCAAGATAAGCATACCGTCGTAATTTACCCGTTCAGGCGCAAACAATTTGGGTACATTTTCAACCAGAATGAGAATAGAACCCACTATTAAAATGGTAGAAGTCAACATAGCTCCCAGCAAACTATACCGTTTATAGCCTAATGTATAGTTTCTATCACCTCGTCTATTGGAAATTTTTTCAAAAAATGCTGATAAACCAATCGCTAGGGCATCACCCGTATCATGCACCGCATCTGCTAACACAGCACTAGAATTAAAAAGAACTCCAAAGATAAATTCAATAACTGCAAAAGAAAAGTTTAATAGAAATGCAATCCAGACATTTTTGCTTGATTTCATTATTGTCTCCTTCTAATCGAACATTGAGATTTGATTTTATTTATTGTATAATGTATTCAAAACAAAACACTTTGTTCAATTATATTATCTACTATTTTAACGGAGGAAACAAGAAACAAATCTAATGCTTCGTTTGATAGTGTACATTTAAGGAGATTTGTTCGGAAATGATGGATAGACGAGTTAAAAAATCACGCACAGCCATTTATCAGGCTTTTCTCACTCTTTTGAATCAAAAAAGCTATGAGTCCCTCACAGTTCAAGAAATCATTGACCTTGCAGATGTCGGTCGGTCGACTTTCTATGCTCATTTTGAGACAAAAGAGGCACTACTTGAAGAAATGTGCCAAGATTTGTTCCAGCATACGTTTGTTGAGCGCTACCAAGCAAGCGAACTTTTTGACGCAACAGCTCATATTTTTTACCATTTCAGGAAAAACCAAGATAAAATAGCCACTTTATTATTGTCAAAAAATATTTATTTTATCAATCGTTTAAAATTAGAGCTAGAACACTATCTCTTTCCTCTCATTCGCGAAAAGCTATTGACACAAAAATCTAATTTACCAGAACCATTTTTAAAAAATTATGTCACGACAACTTTTATCGAAACGGTTACTTGGTGGTTGGGACAACGAAATAAAATCGATGAAGCCACTATTACAGCCTACTATCTTGAGCTAATGCACTAATATAGGGCTATAATTTTGGTTATCGCTATGGTATAATTTTTTTAAGAACCCTTCTAGGAGAATTTATGAAAAAACAACATTCTATCTTTTTATTACCAGGAATTATCATGATGGGTGTCGCTTTGCGGACGCCCTTTACAACGCTTCCAACTGTCTTAACAGACATTGCCAACAGGCTTCATGTTTCAGTTAATTCCCTCGGTCTTTTGACCAGTCTGCCCTTAATCATGTTTGCTCTCTGCTCTTCATTTTCGGCGCGTTTAGCGAGCAAAATTGGGCTCGAACGGCTTTTTACTCTCATCCTTGCTCTGCTTACCATTGGATCCTTCATTCGGATTTTTAATCTACCACTTCTTGATGTGGGGACGATTCTCATTGGAGTTTCCATTGCAGGCAGTACTTAATGTTTTACTTCCAAGTGTCATCCAAGCCAATCAACCGCATCGGATTGGACTCTTGACAACCATGTATGTAACCTCTATGGGGCTATCAACCGCTATTGCTTCTTCTATTGCAGTGCCGATAACAAAAGCAACTTCATGGCAAGGTCTTGTCCTTTTTTTGACAATGGTTTGTCTTTTAGCATTTTTAGTTTGGTTGCCAAATACTTCCTACAATCACTACTTAGTCAGCAAAGACAAATCAAGTCAAGGCAACACTATTTGGAAAAATAAAAAAGTCTGGGCTATTATTATTTTTGGTGGTCTGCAATCACTACTCTTTTACACTTGCCTAACATGGTTGCCGACGATGGCCATACAAGCTGGCATTTCAAATGCTTCTGCTGGATTTTTAGCTTCTGTTTTTAATCTGATTAGTCTGCCATTTTCAATGACCATTCCTAGCTTGACAACACGGCTGTCTCCTCGTCATCGTATGATAATGTTAGCAATTATCTCTGCTGCGGGTGTCCTTGGTATTAGCATGCTCTTAATCCAAACGAATGATTTCTTTTATTGGCTCATTGCAAATATTTTCATTGGGTCAGCTGCGAGTGCTCTTTTCCCATATCTTATGGTTACTTTTTCAACAAAAACGAGTAGCCCTGAACAAACTGCTCAGCTATCTGGCTTAGCACAAACAGGTGGTTATTTACTAGCTGCTTTTGGACCAGCTCTATTTGGTTATAGTGCCGATTTCTTCCATTCTTGGCTACCTGCTGTATGTGTCTTGCTCATTCTTACAATCATTATGATTATTGCTCTCTTTTATGTAGAAAAATCTGATAAAATTTTATAAAAATCAAAAACAGAATGGAGAGTGAACCTTTTTCAGTTGTTGGGTTCTTTTCTCCACTCTGTTTTTTTAATTATCTATTTTCCATGTCTTAACATCTGGCAATAAACCTACCTTCGAAATTTTAGAAACGTGCCGATTGCCCATAACATAAAAGCCCAGAGGCACAGCTCGCCATTCATCTGTGCAGGTCACGCCAATTCGAGAGCGCGAGCCAATTTGAAGCGGGACAGCATTTTCTACTAATTGCAACCTTGAAGTGGTCAAATCTTGACCATCAAATTCCTTGCTAATCCTTGCAAATTTGGTTAATTTTCCTGGGCCGTTGGCAAGCAATGTCCCGTCTGGTAATTCCAAGGCTCGAATCAAGACGGCTTCTGCGACATTCTCAGCCCTTGTGACTAAATTCAGCATTTGATGCCCGTAGATTTGATAGACATACCAGTGTCCAGCAGATAAGTACATAGACTCGTTTTTTGGTGTTCGTCTGCCACACGCACTATGACAAGCACTATCTTTAGCTCCCAAATAGGCTTCTGTCTCAACAATTCGTCCCAACACTTGTCCGTCTAAGCACAATTGCATACCTAACAAAGACTTAGCCGTTGCGACTGTATCTGTCTGCATGATATGTTTAAATTCTTTTGATAACATAATTTCATTATAACATGAATTCCATACAAAAAAGCAATCGAGAAAGACTGCTTTTTTGTTTAGGAGATTATGATGAAAAAAGTTTTTTAGGATTAGTTATAATATACCTTGTTTTGCTTAAATTTGTCTTAATAGAAAACAGCTAAACCGCTTTCAAAAATTCTTTTTTGTGTTAAAATAATAACAAAGAAGAAAAATGAACATTCTGATTATCACCCCACAATGATATCATGCTTATAAGGAAGAAATTTTATGAACAAACGACCTATCCGCCTTGTCATAAGCGATATTGACGGTACCATTTTAAATGACCAACACCAAGTTGATTATCAGCTAAAAACACAGCTTCCTCTTTTGCAGGAAAAAGGAATCCCTTTTGTGTTGGCATCTGCGCGTTCACCACTTGGCATGGAACCAATCGCACAGCAACTTGGTCTCATTGACAATCCATTGGCCTGCTACAATGGCGCTCTTGTCATCAAAGGAAATTCCCAGAATTATGATGTTTTAATGGAACACGGTTTGGATAAAAAAGAAGTTCAGTATTTGCTAGAGCTCGTCCAAGAGAAGTTTCCAGCTGTAGCTATTAATCTCTATTCAGGAAAGGATTGGTTTGCTGAACAGATTGACAAATGGGTTCAGGAAGAAGCAGATATTACCGGTGAAAATCCTATCCTTCAATCTCTAGTTTCTGTTGTAGAAGGGCGGACTTCTATTCACAAACTTCTTCTGATAGGTGAAGCAATCACCATCCAAAATCTTCACGACTCTCTGCAAAACACAAATTTTCCTAAAACAGCCTTTTATCTTTCCAAAGAGAATTATCTAGAAGTTACAGCTAAACAGGTTTCTAAGGAAAATGCTCTTCAAGAGATTGCTCATTTTTACCAAATTCCTCTCCAGCAAGTCATGGCAATTGGTGATAATTTCAACGACCTCCCCATGCTGAAATTAGCCGGATTAGGAGTGGCTATGGGAAATGCTCCTAAAGCAGTCAAAGAGCAAGCTGCAGCCGTTACCCACACCAATAATAATCATGGTGTCGCTCAAGCAATAGAGCAATATGTTTTAGATTAACAGCTATCTTTCCAAAATACAATAGAAAAGCTGACAGATTCATAAAATTCTCTAGTTCCCCATATAAAAAAACACGGACAAGCAAACTAGCAACCAACTAGTTAATTTGTGTTCGTGTTTTCTTTTTCTTATTTAAAATTCTCAATTGCTCCGTCATAATTTGCCCATTCTTTGCTGAAGAATCGATCATTCATCTGGTAAGTCGGAGCAGGATTGGGATTGGAAATAAAAGGATTGACAGCCTTATCAAACGCCAACCAGCCAAGCCAGCCCATGTGAATGGTGTCTTGCATAAAGTAGGGCTTCCCACCATCGTTTGAAAAGTCCGCGATATTGGTAAAACCTTGACTTTCCAACTGATAACGAATTTTCTTCACCGCTTGTTGATACTTTTCTTGACTCAAACCAGTATAGGCCATCCATTTTGCATTGACAGGGGGAATAACAAAGATTGGATTCGTTTTTGACTTGGCAAATTGCTTCAAAACAAGTTGTAAATCGTTATACTCGGGAGATTTGGTATAAGAAAACTTTGCTTGCTTTCCTTTAAACTTTTTAATACGTTTCCGCAAGCGATGCTTATAAAATTTATTATCAATTCCTAAATCATTATTAGTCGTGTTTCTTTGAGCATCTTTTGTCGCAAATTCTTCCAAATCCTGATAAGAAAATTTATCTGGCAAACGCTTAATTTGAGGCTGTACCAATTTTTCATAATTCTCATTACGTTCGGTAAAAAGAGAACTGAAAAGGGCATCCTCACGTTTATTTAAACGGCTGATAAGACGGATGTACTGTTTGTCAAAGTTTGACAGTTTCTGATGATTAGCTATTTTTTTTACATTGTCTTTCATAGCCACTGTCGGATACAGTTGTAAGAGACGCTTCGCCGCATATTGAGCATCAATGTCTCCTTCTTGCTGGCGCAAGAAACTAGTCAATTGATCACTATTAAAATATTGTTGAAATGCTGCTGGACTGTAGCCTTTTTTAGTAAACCATTGAGGAGAGACAACATAGACAGCTGGCTTATTTTTTAACTGCGGAAGCATTTGCTGCATGCCAAAATATTGCGTAAGAGATGCGGCTCCTCGTTGTCCTAAAAAATACGGACGATAATTACGCTTATATTTTTCTGACAAAACCGCAGGATGCATGCTGTCAAAGCGCAGCCATTCACTTGAACCAAAGTAAGGAACAAAGCGGTGCTTCTTATCTGTCAAAGCACGTACTTTTTGCGTTCTTCCCTTGAAACTTCCCGCCGTCAAAGAAACAGCCGAGCGCTTTTCAGCTTGGTAATCATGTTGTTGCTTGGTTGGGTAGAAAAATAGTAAAGCCACCACCATCAAAAGGGCGCAGAAAACTGGGCCTAAAATGAGCCACAATCGTTTAAGCATTACGAAGCTCCGTTACGCCTTCAATAATTTTATTAGCAGTATTCCAATCATCACGACCAAATTCTGAGACGGGAACATGAATGTCAAAACGGTTTTCTAATTCAACAATCAATTCAACCGTTCCCATACTGTCCAGAACTCCTGCATCAAACAAATCTTCGTCCATCATGTCTGATACATCTTCCATAAATAAATCATCAATAATTTCTAATACTTCTGCTTTTACGTCCATTAGAGAACTCCTTTTTTATTTTTTAAACCATAAGTCATTCAAAAATCCTGAGAAGATTAAGAATGAAAACATTACAACATTAAAGGTGATAAACATCCCTACTGCTTGTGTCCATTTGTTATCTGGTAATGGTGGCAAATTCTTCTTTTTCCGCTCTTTATTGATGGTCTTTTTCTTCCGCACCCAAGCGTCATTGATAACGAGTCCTAGACCATGAAAAAGTCCATAAGCAATATAATACCAAGTGACTCCGTGCCAAAAGCCCATGACCAACATATTGATGATATAAGCGACACTTGAAGTGGTATTCCGATTTTTAAAAACTTTGTTTCGGATAAGTACTGTGACTAGCCGCATAAATACAAAATCACGAAACCAGAATGACAGGCTCATATGCCAACGATTCCAAAACTCTTTCAAATCATGAGAGATAAATGGTTTGTTAAAGTTAATCGGACTTTTAATTCCCATTAGATTAGAAATAGCGAGGGCAAACATGGAATAACCCGCAAAGTCAAAAAATAAATCCAATCCAAATACATACATCACTCCTAGAGTTGGCAGGTTGAAGATACCACCCATTTGCACTGCATATTGCTTGAGAGGAGGCAAAATCATTGAGCCTAAAATATGTGCAAGAATAAACTTGTATAAGAAACCAAGCATTATGTATTGAACGGATTGCTCCAACATATCTAGCAGTTCATCACGCTCAGGGATATTTTCATAATCTTGATTGAACCGCTTAAAACGATCAATCGGCCCACTTGAAAAAGTTGGCATAAAGAGCATGAAACGTAGAAATTCCCATAAGTTAAAGTCTTTTAGAACACCATCCCGCAGCTCAATCATCATTCCTACTGAACGGAAAGTTAAGTAGGAAATTCCTAAAAAGCCCAAGAGTGATTGATGACCATAAATAGCTGGCGTTACCTTTACAAAGAAAAGCGGTAGGATAGACAAAGCAATGTGCAAATAGAAAATCCATTTGCTATCTCCCGTTTTTCGATAAATTTTATAAGTCCAAACCCAAAGTATTTGCCAAAGAACATAAAACAGTAGAGCATAGATTTGTGTTAATTTAGGTCCAATTAACATAAATATGATGAAAGCAAAGCTGACCAGAGCTTCATAAATGGGAAATCTTTTTTTGAAGAATAAACCAACAAAGATTGGCAAAACGGCTAAAATGATATAAACAAAATACTGCGGATCCCCGTACGGTTCCAAGTGAGGAAGCTGTCTTATGAAATCCATCATCGGTTGTTGACCTCGCTAATCAAACCTTTAATATCAATCTTACCATTTGGTGTCAATGGCAAGGAATCCCGATAAAGGAATTTGGAAGGCATCATATAAGACATCATAATATCTTGCAAATCTTCTTTGATAGCTTTGGTGATGTCAATCTCACGCTCAAATTGTTCCTTAACCCCGTCCTTCAGGATGACATAGGCTAGAAGGTTTTGTACTTTATGATCTTTATTGTAACGCGGTACAGCCACAGCTGAGTCCACATATTGAGACTTGTTCAGGTTTTGGGAAACATCTTCTAATTCAATACGAAAACCGTTGAACTTGATTTGGAAATCCATACGACCGCCATAAAGCAGTAAACCTTCATCTGTCATAGTACCAACATCGCCTGTATGATAGGCTGGTAACCCTTCAAACTCAAAAAATGCTTCGGCTGTTTTCTCTGGGTTGTTCATATAGCCTTTTGATACAGCTGGTCCAGATATAATGATTTCTCCTTGCTCACCATTCGGCAGTTTGTTTCCGTCTTCATCAATCACAAAAGTTGGAGAATCCGCTTTGGTATAGCCAATCGGCAAGCGTTTCATATTTGTCAGCATGTCATCCGTTATAGCAACAGCAGATAGAGCCACAGTTGCTTCTGTCGGACCGTAAGCATTAATAATACGTGCATTTGGAAAACGATCACGCAATTTTTGAGCTGTTTTAACCGTCAATTCTTCTCCGTCAAAGTAGAAATGCGTAATGCCTGGCATTTTTTCAGCATTGAAATCCTCAGACAGCATCGCCATATCTGCAAAAGACGGTGTTGATGTCCAAATAGCGATTGGCAAGTTCAAAATAGTCTCAAACAGCTGCTTGAAATCTTGCGTAATGGCAGACAGAACTGCAAAAAGTGTTCCTCCAAGTGCCAAGGTTGGCGCCCAGTACATAACCGATAAGTCAAAAGAATAAGGTGGCTGCGCCAACATTTGCGGACGAGCTGGAGTCGCAAATTCCTTATCTGTAATCATCCAGTTGGTAAAGCTAAGCAAATTATCGTGCGAGATTTGCACACCCTTTGGCTTTCCAGTCGTTCCCGAAGTGAAAATGATATAGTAATTATCATCACCTTTAACAGGGTGTGTAATTTCGTAAGGATGTTTGGCTGCAAAAGCAGTTTGAACTGCTGCCAAGTCAAGAATTGGTATGTTCACATCTTTCAGCGGAAAGTCATTGATTGCAATGATGAGACTAGGCTGTGCCACTTCCACAATCGCTGTCACGCGCTCCAGAGCTGAATGACTATCAATCGGAATATAAGCATGCCCTGACTTCGTCAAAGCTACAAAGGTTGCCAGCATGTCGTATTCTTGCCCACCAAACACCACCACTGGTGACTTTTCAGGAAGCGCAAGGCTGTCAATCTTTGCAGCGAGCGAATCCGAGTCCACTTTCAAATCATGATAAGTATGAACTTCTCCTAGAACATTGTAAACTGGAAAATCTGGTTGAGACTGAGCAAAATACTCAATCGTTTCAATCATGTCGTTAATTACTGAATTGGTCACAGTCTGCTCCTAAAATTCATTATAGATAAAACCACCTTGGCCTTGGCCAAGATAATTAAAGAAATAAAGCAACGCTAGAAATATCACAAAATAAAGCAGCGTCTGTCCAAGAAATTTAAAAATTATTTTATGTTTTTTCATCATATTCATCACTTTTGTCTTACTTCTAGATAAGACTTAATATATTTTACCATTTTCTAACGCTATTTTTCAATACAAAACATTCTTTAATTGAGGAATTAAGCTAGAATTAAGGTTTATTTACAACAAACCTAGGGAAATCACAGATGTGCTGTCTCAAAAAACTAGAAAAGAAAATAGTTTTAGACTTACCTTTTAAAAATATATAAAAATTTTATATATTTTCTTGAATTTGAAAGTGAAAAGCGCTATACTATGTATAGAAAAATTATATATAAAAATATTATACATAGGAGGTGGCTCATGTATTTTCCAACATCTTCTACCTTGATTGAATTTCTCATTCTAGCGATTTTGGAAAGTGAAGATTCCTATGGCTATGAGATTAGCCAAACGATTAAATTGATTGCCAATATCAAGGAATCAACCTTATATCCTATTTTAAAAAAGTTAGAAAAGAATCGTTACTTAACAACTTATTCTCAAGAATATCAAGGCCGAAAACGAAAATATTACTCTCTTACTCCAAATGGACGGGAGCAACTAAGTACCCTTAAGGAGGAGTGGAAAGTGTATACAGCGACAGTCAACGGTATTATAGAAGGGAGCGTTCGTCATGACAAGAACTGATTATTTAGCCGCATTAGAGAAATCCTTGAAAACATTGCCAGAAGCAGATTATAAAGAAGCAATGGATTATTTTACGGAATACTTCGAAGAAGCCGGATCTGAAAATGAAGCACAAGTCATTGAGGAGTTGGGAGATCCCAAAGACGCAGCCGAAGAGATTATTCGCTCACTTTCAGCAAATCAAGCAGAAGAAACGTCAACTCGTCCTCAACACCAGTCATCTGCACACAATCACCAATCATATACCGACAATGCTTATATCTTTGAAGACTATGCAACAATCTCTGAATTGCATATTGATGTCACCACGCAAGATATTCTGATTGAGCCTTCACCTGATGATTTTTTCCACATCAAATACTATAATGGAAAAGGCAACAATCAAATCATTTCTACTGTTCAAAACGAGAAGTGGCACATTACAGAAAAAGGCAACACGCATTATAGTGGTTTGGACTGGATTATTAATGTCATGAAAAACGGTTTTGATAATCATCCCATCTGCATTCAAATCCCGAATGGCAAGATTCTTCAATCATTCTCACTTCAAGCAACTTCTGGTGATGTAGCTGTATCTCATCTTCAAACACAAAAAGGAACGATTGAGCTTTCAAGTGGCGATCTGACTATGCGGCATTGCCATTTGCAACAAACCGATGTTACCCTTATCAGTGGCGATATCCATCTGGCACATGCCAAATTAACAGATTGTAAAATTACTCTTGTATCAGGTGATCTCGACACGCATTCTTTAGAAATTGCTGGTAAAACCTCTATTCAAACAACAAGCGGAGATGTTACGCTTCATTTGTTGCACCATGATTTTAGCTATGATATTGAAACGGTACATGGAGATATTTCTATTTCTGAGCAGCTCCAGCCAAGCCACCAAATTGTTGGCAACACAATCCGTCATAAAGTATCAACTTCTACAGATTCTCTTGCTATCCAAGCTGTCAGCGGAGACATCAATCTTTATTAGAGGTTTAGCATGAAACAGATTGATTGGTTATTCTTTGATGTTGGCTCAACTTTGGTAAATGAAGAAAAAGCCTATCAAGATCGGATTAAACAGGCTATTGCGGATACTAATATTTCTTATGCAGCATTTTATCAAACTATGATCCACTATTTTATGGAAAATAAAAAAGGCGATGTAGAAGCTCTGAAATATTATGGTCTGAAGCGTCCGTCTTGGAGGTCTGATTTAGAGGTGCTGTATCCTGACTGCAAGCAAGTGCTGAAAACTCTCCACCAACACTACAAGATTGGGATTATTGCCAACCAGTTACCGAACTTGCAAGCAAGATTGAGAAGATTTGGTATTGATTCTTGGATTGATCTGGTGATTTCCTCTGCCGATGTTGGCTTGACAAAACCCGATTTCGCTATTTTTGAGTTAGCTTTCCAACAAGCGAACTGTTTGGCTGAACACGCTGTGATGATTGGCGACCGTTTGGACAATGATATTCTTCCGGCTAAACAACTTGGAATGCAAACCATTTGGATCCGACAGGGATTTAGCCACTTGAACCACATAACGAATCCAGCAGAAACACCAGATTGGACTATTGATAATTTGACAGAGATTCTAGAGATTTTAGGCTGAGCATGCAAAAAACTAGAGTTGTTTCGCTCTAGTTTTTTTAACGTTATCAACTTTATTATATCATAAATTTTCCTTTAAAATAGACTTGTTTTTTCTTATTTTTGTGATACATTTAGGTTGAAAAAGGAAAAAGTGAGGTTACTAAACATGAAAAAAAAGCCGACTTTTCCTCTTCCCGCTTGGCTGCCCGATAAGGTTTCAGCGCATCGCGAAGAGCTTGCAAATCAGCGTCGCGCAATTCGTCAGCCGCACTAATCGAAGCTGACTTTTCACTCGCCCGAATCTGACCGAGAGAGGCTTGATAAGCAGGCAAGGCTGCTTTTATCTTCTTGACGAGAGCGGTAATGCCATCCTCATTTTTAAAGTCGAGCGCTTCTTTCTCCACATCGTCTAAAAAACGAGTGATAAACTGCGTGAATTCCGCATGACGGAGATTACTAATCTTAAGTCCAATGAGCTTTTCTTGCTTCATAAATTCCTTCTTTCCTTTTTTACTTGTCACTTAAAGCGACTGTTTCAATGACTTCTCCTTTTTCCGTCAGCGCGGCGGATGACCTCAACTACTTTTTGTTTGCTTCGTCCGCCCGGCAGAAAGTTTCCCTTACTTTTGGTTTACTCCGTCCGCCCGGCGGACGAGATAAACTACTTTTGATTCATGCTGTCCGCCGGGCGGACGAAGTAAAATTGTCTCGCCTCACCTCATCAGCCAACGAAATCCAGAAAAATCATCTCATTTAGTATAACATGAATGGGAAATTATAGGAAATTTTCTGAAAAAGAGGATTAACCACTTTCAAAACAGTTTGAACACACAGTCCTTAATGGACGGCAGAAGCAGAAAAGGTATTTTTCTTCATCACTTTTTCTCCTTTCATCTATATGATATAATATGATGAAAAGGCATTCACAAAATGCCCACTATTTTCACATTTCATATTTAACACAAGGAGTCGCCTATGCGTTGGGATATTGGAACAGTTTACAAGACGATTCGAAAAGCAAAGGGAATCACCCAGCAAGAGATTTGCGGAGATTGGATTTCTCGCTCCAATCTTTCCAAGTTTGAAAGCAACCAATCCGTTCCCAGCTATGAAACCATGGAATTTCTGCTCCACCAGATTGACATGAGCTTTGGGGAATTTGAATATATTTGTGATTATTATCATTCAAATCACAGAATGAAGATTATCTTGCAATTTAAAAATTATTTATCTGTCGTTGAAACAGAACAATTACTGGATTTAACCAAACAGTGTGAAGCCTACTTGAAAGCTCATCATGATATTCCCATTAGCAATATTTTGCGTATGGCAAATATACTAATTGAAATTAGAAAAAATAAAATCAGTAGTCAAGCACAAGTTTTAGCCCAACAGTTATGGACAGATTTAGAAAAACGAGATACTTTTTATGAAAGTGACCTAAATTTACTAAGTGTTATTCTTTACTTCTTCCCACTAGAAACCATTCAAAATATAACGGAAAAAATCTTAGCCAGTCTCAACAAGTATAAGCATTACAAAGAAATTCACAGTACACAATTCTCCATTTTAGCCAACCTTTCGACCATCTACCTTTACAACAATTGCCTTGACGATTGCCAGCGTATCACCGAGATGATCTTACCGCTCGCCAGGCAAACAAAACGATACGACAAGCTCGGCTTTGCTCAGGTTCGTCTGGGTATTTGCCAAAGAGACGACGACCTTATCCAGAAAGGTCTCCAGTTGCTTGAGCTGACAGAAGAAACGACCTTGCTCGAAAACTTGAAAGAAGAAGTCAAACAGCATCGTACTTCCCCTTTCTCTCATGTTTCACGTGGAACTTCAGCACCTTAAATGAGACAGAGAAGCAAATGACTTACAACGGATTTGTATTTTTTGATATTGACGGCACCTTGGTTGATAGCCAAGGACAAGTCCCAGCAGACAACAAAACAGCCATTGCTCAACTACGAGCCAACGGCTTTCTGCCTATTATCTGTACGGGGCGCGGGCGCGGAGAAATGGGGACGGTTCTGAAAGACGCTGGGATTCATTCCGCTATCTTGCTAAATGGCATGGAAATCCTCCATGAAAAGCAATTCCTGTTTGAAGGACGAATTGCACAAAACAGCATTCTCAAGCTCCTGCAACTGGCAAAGGAAAATGAGCATGACCTCGGTTTTTATTCGCAAGGAGAAATGCGTGTGACGGCGCTCAGCCCGACCGTTCAGCAGAATTTCCGATATTTTCATCAAGACCTGCCCCAAGTCGGGCCAACCATTTATCAAAACCAGCCTTGTCAGATGTTGCTCATTTTTAGTGAAGAGCCCGAAAAAGACACCCAGTACCAAACAGAAGTCCCTGAACTGCACTTTTTCCGTAACAGCCCCTACTCGATAGACATCACGCCACACGGCTGTAACAAAGGCTCTGGGATTCAGCACCTGCTGACCTTGCTGGCAGATAAAGCACCGACTTACGCATTCGGAGACGGACTCAATGACCTGACCATGTTTGAAACAGTAGATTATCCCATTGCAATGGGCAATAGCCAAGCAACCGTCAAAGAAGCAGCCACTTTCATCACACACTCTAATGATGAAAATGGCATTCCACACGCCCTTGCTCACTTTGGTTTAATTTAAAAAAGAAGCTCCTGTATTCAAGATACAAGAGCTTTTTGATTAAACTAATTCTTTTTTATTTGGATTGTAAACCAAGAAACCAAGACCAACAAAGAGCAGCAGAACGATTGTCATGAAGGCAACCTGTCCGCCGACTTGCCCCGTCATCGAAATCGTTTGACGCAAAGCCGAAACAGAATAGCTCATCGGCAACCAAGGATTGACATCTTGGAAAATCTTATCCGTCAACGGAAGTGGGTAAGTCCCTGCACTAGAGGCTAGTTGCAACAATAACAAAATCAAAGAAGTGAAAGCACCAAGCTTAGTGTCCCACGTTACCAGAGCCGTCACCACCGCCATGAAGCACATGCTGGTCAAAAGAATGATACCAAGCGTTGCCCATTCGTGGTTGGCGGTTAAGCCAATCATATGTACCGCACCGTACACCAATAAACCTGCTAAGAGAGAAATCATGCCGTTGACTTGAATACGTGCTTTCAACCATTCCATACGTGTCTTTGGCTTCTTACCAGAAGGTAACGTGCTAAAGATGATATTGGTTGAAATAGCTGCTACAAAGAGTGCCACAGAAATCATGTATGGTGCCATCCCGATACCATTTTTACCAACATGGTCTTTATCTATTTTCTTCGTTGTCAATGGATTTGCGAGAGCTTTAGCATTGGCTTTATTGGTTGTCACCATAGATAATTGATTTTTGGCATCTGTCAAACCTGCTGTCAAGCTGTCCGCACCCGACACAAGTGTCCCCAGATTAGACGTGATAGTTGAGCTGCCGTCTGCCAGCTTCGTAGAACCATCTGCTATTTTACCAGCACCATCAGACAGTTTGTCTGCCCCTGACACGAGTGTAGCAGAATTGTTCACTAATTGACTAGCTCCGTCTGCTAATTTTGCCAAGCCGGCATCAATTTGACCATTATTATCCGCCAATTGATTAGCTCCGGAATTGATTTTTGCCATACCAGATGTCAATTGACTATTCTTACCAGTCAAGGTCTTAGAACCTGAACTGATTTTCGCCATACCAGATGTCAATTGACTATTCTTACCAGCC
>NZ_KV826432.1:0-15271 GCF_001835915.1 Streptococcus sp. HMSC034E12 | reverse complement strand
CTGAACTGATTTTCGTCATACCAGATGTCAATTGGTCATTCTTACTAGATAAGGTATTAACTCCTGCTGTTATCTGCGCAACCCCATTGGTGTAGTCGGTTACACCTTTTGCCAATTGACCAGCACCTGCTGCTAAGCTCGTTTGCAATTGATCAATACCTGCTCCTACTTGATTAGCACCCGCAGTTGATTGTTGTAAAGCTGCAAGGATTTTTGATTGGGATTGTTGTGCGCTCGTTTGAAGCTCTGAAAGCGCACCTTTCGCTTGTCCGATGACAGCTACACTTTGTTGATTAGAAGATTGCTCTGGCAAGTTCGTCACTTGCGTCTTGAGCGCTTGAATATTTGTCAATAGACTTGCCGCAGTCGTAGCAGTTTGACTTGGAGTTTGCGAAATCGCAGCATTGATTTCTGCCTGCTCACTAGCACTTAACTTTTGATAAGCAGCTGTAGCAGCCACGTTAGTTGCAATCGTAGTCTTGTCTGTCGTCGCACTATTGGCAAGCGTGTTCGCAGCCGTTTCCATATCGCTTAAAGCAGTCGTCATGCTTGCTTTAGCGGCTGACAAGTCTGATCCAGTTGAAAGAGCGGTTTGCACAGCAGTTAAACCTGCTTGCAAATCCTGTAGCTTTTGAACTTGTTCAGCAGTCATGCCAGATTGTTGAACAGTTGTCATTAACGTATTCAGACCCGTAGCTAATTGATGCGCACCGCTTGATAATTTTTGAATTTCTCCATTAGAAGCGGTCAATTGATTGACTCCAGCCAATAAATTTTGCGATTGAGCATTTAACTGATTCGCACCGCCTGCAAGATTTGCTACACCATTGGCATACGCATTTAAACCATCTGATAATTCTCCTGAACCGTCAGCCAATTGACCAACAGCATTTGTATAGTCTGTCAGACCTTTTGAAAGCGTATCTGAACCAGAAGCCAATTGACCAACAGCATTTGTATAGTCTGTCAGACCTTTTGAAAGCGTATCTGAACCAGAAGCCAATTGACCGACACCTGACGTATAAGCTGAAAGGCGTGTCGATAGCGTACCAATTCCGTCTGACAGCTGATGCACCCCAAGCGTATAGGTTCCCAAACCTGTCGTCAATGTATTAGCACCGTCTGCAAATGTCATGCTTGAGCTAGACAAGGTCTGTAAATTATCTGTCAAAGTTTGACTACCGTCTTTTAATTGTTGACCGCCAGAAGCAAGTTGCCCACTACCAGAAGCAGCTGTTATCATGCCTTTCCTCAAGCTATTCATACTCTTGAAGAGAGAAGTCGTATACGTATTGGTCACATTGTTTGCGACAGTTTGTTGAAGTCGCGTCATAGCCGAATCACTCATCTTACTAGCAATAAAGCTGTGCCCGCTAGATGTTTGATAATCAATCTGCATCTTTTGTGGTTTATTATCCAGAATACTAGCAGCCTTTTGAGATAAATCACTTGGAAGCGTGATAATCATATAATAATCACCTTTCTCCAAGCCTTTTTTTGCCTTTGCTTCAGATACAAAATGAAAATCTAAAGCATCATTCTTTCTAAGACTTTTCACCATATCATCACCAACAGACAATGTGTTGCTGTTAAATGTCGCATGTTGGTCTTTATTCACAACCGCTACTGGCAATTCTGAAACTTTACCATAAGGATTCCACATGGATCTCAAAAAGATAACATTATAAAGAGCAGGAATCAAGGAAACACCAACCATGACAATAATGAAGAGTGGTTTTTTGAAAATTGCTTTCCATTCGTTGAACATTTTTTCTCCTCTATCTTAGACACTCTGTATAAAAATTTTAATTTTCGAAATATTTTTATACACATTGTCTAAATATTTGATATAATAGATTATACAGTTTCTGAAATTTTTCACAAGAGAAAAAATTAAATTTTAGACACGTTGGATAAATTTGTTCAAAAGAGGAAAGACAATATGGCAGAAAGTAACAAGCGCCAAAAAACAAAAATGATTATTGAAAATGCGATGGTAGAGCTACTGGAACACGAATCATTCGACCAGATTAGCACTGTCAAGTTGACCAAGACTGCCGGCATTAGTCGCAGTAGTTTTTATACACACTACAAAGATAAATATGATATGATTGAGCATTATCAACAGAAACTTTTCCATAAGTTAGAATACATTTTTGAGAAGTATGCTCAAGACAAGCGTAGCGCGATTATAGAAGTTTTTGATTTTCTCACACGAGAATCCCTCCTTTCTGTTTTGTTAACAGAAAACGGAACAAAAGAAATTCAAACATTTTTACGCCATAAATTCCAAATCATGCTGGCTGAAGACCTACAAGAGCGCTTTAGTAGTAAACTACTAAGTCAAGTGGAGAAAGAATACAGCTATGTTTACCTGACAAACGCCTTTTTTGGAGTTTGTCAAATGTGGATTGCTAGAGGAAAAAAAGAAAGCCCTGAACAAATGGCAGATTTTCTTTTAAAAATGTTGGATTAGAATATTTCTTATACCTTGCCCTAGTAGCACCCACAAGCTCTCTAGGGCTTTTCTTCGTAATCTTTACAACAAAAAAAGAAGCTGGGAAGATTCCCAACCTCTGATAATCCATCGATTAAAGTTGTTTGTTATAGTATTCAACGACAAGCGCTTCGTTGATTTCTGGGTTGATTTCGTCGCGCTCTGGCAAGCGAGTCAATGAACCTTCTAATTTTTCAGCATCAAATGATACAAATGCTGGACGTCCAAGAGTTGCTTCAACCGCTTCAAGAATTGCAGGTACTTTAAGTGATTTTTCACGAACTGAAATCACTTGACCAACAGATACACGGTAGCTAGGAATATCTACACGTTTTCCGTCAACAAGGATATGACCGTGGTTTACGAATTGACGAGCTTGACGACGAGTAGTTGCAAGTCCAAGACGATAAACAACGTTATCCAAACGACGTTCCAAAAGAAGCATGAAGTTAAAACCAAGGATTCCGCCTTTGATTTTAGTTGCTTGTACGAACAAGTTACGGAATTGTTTTTCACCTACACCGTAAGTAAAACGAAGTTTTTGTTTTTCAGCCAATTGCAAACCGTATTCTGACAATTTGCTACGGTTGTTTGGTCCATGTTGACCTGGTACGTAGTTACGACGTGCCAATTCTTTCCCTGTACCTGTAAGTGAAAGGCCCAAACGACGAGCTTGTTTCCAAGATGGTCCTGTATAACGTGACATAAACATGTCCTCCTGTAAAAATAATAATTTGAGGAAATAGTCACTTAGAAAGCCCTGATTCGTGCAGAACATTTTCGCCTAAACAGCCAAGGCTACTTTTATAGCTAATATTCTGTTGACGAGCTTCATGCCCTCCTGCTGCTATTTCACACAAAAGCCATTATATCAAAAAAAATCCTATCTGTAAAGACGGATTTTTACCAGATTATTTCTTTCTATGAAAATAACCTTTCTTCTTCAACAATTCCTCTATCGCAATTATATTTTGCTGTTCAGATGTTGCTAAAATAGTTTCAAATCCTAGACTTTTAGCGACATCTAAATTAACCTGTAAATCATCTATAAATACACATTGATTAGCTTGTAATGCGTATTGAGCTAGTAACTTTTGATAGATGCTTTTATCTGGCTTTGCATACCCTACTTCGTAAGAAAGGATTTTCCCAGTCAAAACTTTCGTCATCGGTAATAAACATGCATTTTCAACTGCATAAAATATCTCACTTGTAGTAGACAAAATATAAATGCCATATCCCAGCTGAGCCCATTCAAAAATTTTCTCTTGTAGCTGATGATAAACATCTACTGTCTCATACCAATGAGTAAAAATAGCCTCAACAGTAGCAGAGTAAGAACTATCTAGCAATGTTTGAGCCGCCTGAATGGCTTCCTCCAAAGTTAATTCTCCAGTATCCGTCTGAGCCCAAATCCCTGAATCAAAAATAGCAGCCTTGACGCACTTACGGTCTCCTTCATCTTCTACAAAAGCAGCTAAAATCTTAGCAGGGTTCCATTCAATTAAAACATTGCCAAAATCAAAAACTAGATTTTTAATCATTTTTCACTCCAGCCACATCAATCAAAGCAGTTTTTCGCCATTAAAACCTATTTATTCTCAATCCAAATAACGAATGAGATTTTTCTCCGTTAAAATATCTGAATAAGTGTAAGATTCGACATAAGTATTTTCAATCTCACCCGGTTGACCTCCATTACTTGTATATTCAACGATAAACAAAGAAGGATAAACTTCAATCAAGCGCCCTTGCTTATTTTTTTGACGTTTACGGCCATTTTCAAGAGTCATTTCTACCATTTTGCCCTCATGGGCTTTGATTTCTTCTTTAATTTTTCTCATTTTTGCAACATCTGTAAATGCATCACTCATTGTTTATTCCTCTCTCTTGGAAATACTTGAAAACTTATTGTATTCTTTTTGGAAAATCAATTCTACCGTACCACGCGCACCGCTACGGTTCTTTTCGATAATCACTTCAACCTTGTTGTTTGGAAGCCCTTCAGATTCTTCACCACCGCGTTCATAATAATCATCACGATATAGAAATGCAACAATATCTGCATCCTGCTCAATAGAACCCGACTCACGAATGTCTGACAAAACAGGCCGTTTGTCCTGACGCTGTTCCACACTCCGTGACAATTGGCTCAGCGCAATGACTGGCACTTTCAACTCTTTTGCCAAAATCTTTAATTGACGAGAGATCTCAGATACTTCTTGCTGACGATTCTCTCGACCAGTCCCTGTAATCAACTGCAAGTAGTCAATCAAGATCAATCCAAGATTTCCTGTTTCTTGCGCTAATTTTCGAGCACGCGAACGAATTTCTGTAATCCGAATTCCTGGCGTATCGTCAATGTAAATACTAGCTTCTGCTAGATTTCCTTGTGCAATTGCATACTTCCTCCATTCCTCCTCCGTCAATTGTCCTGTACGGATTGAATGTGATTCAATTAACCCCTCTGCTGCCAGCATTCGATCTACCAGGCTTTCTGCCCCCATTTCTAAAGAAAAGATAGCGACTGTTTTATCTAGCTTTGTTCCAATGTTTTGAGCAATATTGAGAGCAAAAGCTGTTTTACCAACCGCTGGACGAGCTGCCACGATGATTAACTCTTCTTCATGCAGTCCTGTGGTCATGTGATCCAAATCTTGATAACCTGTCGCAATCCCTGTAATATCAGAAGTTTGCTGAGACCGCGTTTCCAAGCTACCAAAGTTAAGATTCAAAATCTCTTTAATATTTTTAAAGCCGCTTCGACTAGCATTTTCACTAACATCGATTAGCGCTTTTTCAGCCCCAGCAATGATTTCATCTGCAGGACTGGCACCATCATAAGCTAGATTGATAGAGTCTGTCAGCCGCGCAATCAACCGGCGCAAAACAGCTTTTTCTGCTACAATCTTAGCATAATATTCAGCATTGGCAGAAGTCGGTACTGAGTTAACCACTTCAACCAAATAAGACAAGCCACCGATATTTTGCAAATCACTCTGACTGTCTAAAATATTACGAACAGTTGTCGCATCAATGGCATCGCCTCGATCTGCCAAGTCAATCATCGCTTTAAAAATTAACCGATTGGCATATTTAAAGAAGTCAGTTGGCTCGATATATTCACGAACAAACACCAGCTTACTTTCATCAATAAAAATCGCACCTAAAACAGATTGCTCTGCTAAAATATCCTGCGGTTGTGCTCGCAATTCATCAATATCTGCCATAAGACCTCCTCTCTCAAAAAATATTCTTCAATTAACCTTCTTTTACACGTAAGTTAATCACACTAGTCACATCTTGATAAATTTTCACTGGCACATCAATCAAGCCAACAGAACGAATAGGATTCTTGACTTGAATCAATCGTTTATCAATCTTAATTCCAAATTGCTTTTGTAATTCTTCAGCAATTTTTTTACTGGTAATAGAACCAAAAGTCCGTCCATCTGGTCCCACTTTTTCAGTAAATTCAACAATTGTACTTTCTGCTTCCAACTTTTCCTTAATGGCTTGCGCTTCAGCTAGCATTTCAGCGTGTGCTTTTTCTTCTGATTTTTGTTTTCCGCGAAGCTCGCCGATAGCTGCTGCAGTCGCCTCTTTGGCAAGATTTTTCTTAATCAGAAAATTCTGTGCATAGCCAGTAGGCACTTCTTTAATTTCACCTTTTTTTCCTTTACCTTTTACATCTGCTAAAAAGATTACTTTCATTCTTCTAACTCCTTATCTTTTAGTACTTCACGAACAATAATTTCATTTAAGCTATGAACCACCTGAGCAATTGTCTGGTCAGGAATTTGCGCTGCTGCTAAATTGAAATGACCGCCTCCACCCAGTTCTTCCATGATACGTTGGACATTGATTTTACTACGACTACGAGCAGATATCGAAACACTGTTTTGCTTATTTTTACTAACGGCAAAGCTAGCTTCAATCCCTGACATAGCTAACATAGCATCTGCTGCTTTACTGATAACAACTGTATCATAGCATTTTTCTTCTACACCTGTCGCAACGAGTACATTCGGCAAAATTTTCTTACCATTCAAAATCAACTCATTCACTTCACGATGTTCATCAAAATCCGTTGCTGAAATATCTTGAATAGCCACACTATCACTTCCGCGCGTGCGTAAATAGCTCGCCACATCAAACGTCCGACTGGTTACACGAGAAGAAAACTTCTTCGTATCCAGCATAATCCCAGCCATCAACACACTAGCCTGCATTTTACTCAAGCGTTTTGTCTTAGAATTTTGGAATTGAATCAACTCTGTTACCAATTCACAGGCACTACTTGCTCCGCTTTCGATATAAGTGATAACAGCATTTTCCGGAAAATCTTGATCTCTTCTGTGGTGATCAATGACGATAATTTGGTTAAACAAATCATAAAACTCTTTTGATAAGGTCAGAGCTGTTTTTGAATGATCCACCATAATCAACAGAGAACGATTGGTCACCATTGTCATCGCATCAGCAACCGAAAGAAGATTGGTCTCTCCTTCATCCTGCAGCCTGCGAACTGCTCGCTCAATATCCGCAGCCATTTGATGAGGATCATAAACAGCATAGGTCTGATCAATAATATTACTAGCAAATACTTGCATTCCCACAGCAGAACCAAGCGCATCCATATCCAAATTTTTGTGTCCAACTACAAAAACTTGGTCCACACTTTTAATCTTATCCGAAATAGCAGTCATCATAGCTCGCGTGCGAGTACGTGTCCGTTTCACCGATGCAGCTGAGCCACCACCAAAGTAAACAGGATTCTTTGACTCATCATTTTCTTTGACAACAGCCTGATCACCACCACGAACTTCAGCAAGATTCAAGTTTAAGAGAGCCACTTTACCAATCTGCTCATGATTACTATCACCATAAGAGAAGCCCATACTCAGTGTGAGAGGAATTTCCCGCTTTTTAGCTTCTTCCCTGAACTGATCAATAACTGCAAACTTATTTTGCATTAACCGATCTAGCACCGTGTAATCCGTAAAAATATAGAAACGATCCATTCCCACACGACGAGAAAACATGGCATATTTTTCTGCAAATTTAGAGACAAAATTTGCGATAAAGCTATTAATGTGGCTAATATCTGAATCTGAGACAACATCCTCTAAATCATCATAATTATCGACTGAAATAATACCAATAACTGGCCTTGTTGTTACTAATTCTGAAGTAGCCTCATACTCACTAGAAGCATCAAAAAAGTAAAACACACTTGAAGCATGATCTAAGTAGACCGAATATTTTGTATCCCCAATTGTTGCATACGATCCAGCACCCTCAGATGGTGTTTTGGTAATTTTTTGCAACAAGTCCACATCAAATTCACCGTCTTCATTGGTAAGAATCAACTCTGCGTAAGGATTAAACCATTCTACATTTCCAGATGTTTGATCAACTTTTACAACACCAACCGGCATTCTTTCAAGCAATGATGCCAAACTATTTTCTGCTTGATCATTCACATACTGGATTTGTTCCACTTCATCAATTTCATAACTTTTTTGTTGGTAAATCAATAGAAAAATCAAAAGAGCAAGCACCAAAAAAAGCGCAGATAACATCAGAATGCTGCTACCAAAAACTCGTAATAAAATAGCTAAAATTCCAAAGGAAATAACGCCCATGATTACAAAATAAATTGGAATAAAACGAAATTTTTTCATCACAAACCTCTTAACCGCCATTTTACCACAAAAGCTCTAAAAAAGCGAGTTTTCCCTTATTAAAACAAGCCAAATAATACTGTCAAACATTAGAAAAAATTAAATCTTCCTGCATCTCTTTGCTCACTTTACAAAACAGAATATCTGATTTTCCCATTAAATTAGCTTTATTCCTCTGGTAGTTTACAGCTTTGTCAAGTATTATTGACGAAAAAACACTTGCTCAGAAATGTGAACAAGCATCTTCATCATTTATTTTTTTGCTTTTTCTTGATTTTTTGAGATACTTCGTGATTTACCTTCCAAATAAACCATCAAAATCGAAATATCCGCTGGATTGACACCTGAAATCCGACTAGCTTGACCAATTGTTTCTGGGTTTATTTTCTTGAATTTCTGACGAGCTTCTGTCGCAATTGAATCAATATCATCCCAGTCAATGTTTGCTGGTATCCGTTTTTCTTCCATTCGTTTCATCTTCTCAACCTGATCCAACGCCTTAGAAATATAGCCTTCATATTTGACTTCAGTCTCAATCAATTCGATTATCTTTTCATCTAAATCTTCAGCTGCTGAACCGACAAACTTGACAACATCTTGATATGAAACTTCTGGACGACGCAAAAATTCTTTTGCTGTAACTGCGTCTGTCAATGGTTTAAAGCCTAATTTTTCAACCATTTCATTCGTTTCTTTAATTGGCTTTAATTTAATAGTGCTCAAGCGCTTCATTTCAGTTTCATATTGATTTTTCTTAATTTCAAAACGCAGCCAGCGCTCATCATCAACCAATCCTACCCTGCGTCCAATTTCAGTCAATCGCATATCCGCATTGTCGTGTCGTAAAATGAGACGGTATTCAGCTCGACTAGTCAAAAGACGATACGGCTCCACGGTTCCCTTGGTGACCAAGTCATCAATCATGACCCCAATATAACCATCACTACGTTTCAAAATCAATTCTGGCTTTCCTTGAACTTTCAGAGCTGCATTGATTCCTGCGATAATGCCCTGTCCTGCCGCTTCTTCATAACCAGATGTCCCATTCGTTTGCCCAGCTGTAAACAAACCTGAGATTTTCTTAGTTTCTAGAGTAGCGCGCAGCTGATGTGGCATAATCATATCATATTCAATCGCATAGCCAGTTCGCATCAATTCAGCATTTTCAAGTCCCTTAATAGAATGCACTAAGTCTTTTTGAACATCTTCTGGCAAACTCGTTGACAACCCCTGAATATAAACTTCTTCCGTATCTCGACCTTCTGGCTCCAAGAAAAGTTGGTGGCGCTCTTTATCTGCAAAACGAACAATTTTGTCTTCAATTGACGGGCAGTAACGTGGTCCTACACCTTTCACCATTCCTGAAAACATTGGTGCACGGTAAAGGTTGTTTTGAATAATTTCATGACTTCTTCCATTAGTATAAGTTAGCCAGCAAGGAATCTGATCTTTTAGATAATCCTCATCATGAGAAGTATAGGAAAAGTGGTTCGCTTTTTCGTCTCCAGGCTGAATATCCGTCTCTTCATAATTAATAGAAGAAGCTTTCACACGCGGAGGAGTTCCTGTTTTAAAACGCCCAATTTCAAACCCTAAATCACGTAAATTGTATGCTAAATTAATTGCAGCTAAACTATGATTAGGACCAGAAGAATACTTCAAATCTCCAATAATAATTTCTCCACGCAGAGCTGTACCGGTTGTTACGATAACTGCCTTTGCCGCAAACTCTTGGTGCGTGGCTGTTTTCACACCAACGACTTTCCCGTTCTCAACTAGAATCTCATCTATAATAGTTTGACGCAAAGTGAGATTCTCTTGATGTTGAACCGTCTTGCGCATTTCTTTAGAATAAAGTTCCTTATCTGCTTGCGCACGAAGAGCACGAACCGCTGGACCTTTCCCAGTATTGAGCATCTTCATTTGAATATAAGTTTTATCTATATTCTTAGCCATCTCTCCACCTAGAGCATCCACTTCACGTACAACGATTCCCTTGGCAGATCCTCCAATAGAAGGATTACAAGGCATAAAAGCTAGCATTTCAATATTGATTGTCGCAAGTAGGACTTTACAGCCCATTCGACTGGCTGCTAACGAAGCCTCAACACCTGCATGCCCAGCACCAATTACGACAATATCATAACTTTCAGTAAAATTGTGTGTCATCTTTTCTTTCCTTATTTTTTCACCAAAAAAGTCAAACCTCTAGAAGTGCAGGACAAAAAGCCTGCAACATCCATGAGCTTTGACCATCATAGTTATTGCTATATCCATTTTAGCAGATTGCTAAAAAATGTCAATCTAAATATACTGTTGAAGCTTACCATCTTTATAGGCATTGTCAATCAAGCCACCACCAAGACACTCTTCTTCATCATAAAATACAACGGCTTGTCCAGGTGTAATAGCACGTTGAGGTTCTGCAAAGTTGACAATTGCCTTGTCACCCTTTACAGTTACTGTAACCTTAGAATCTGGCTGACGATAACGAAACTTAGCTGTACATTCCATAGTAAACTCAGCTGGCATTTCTCTTGTAAAATGTACTTGGCTAGCGTCAAGACTCGTTGACATCAAGTTGTCATGGTAAAAACCTTGACCAACATAAAGAATATTTTGACTAAGATCCTTACCCACTACAAACCAAGGTTCATTATCTCCTCCATGCTGACCACCAATGCCAAGGCCACCACGCTGACCAATTGTATAATACATCAAACCAGCATGCTCACCCATATCTCGACCATCAACTGTCATCATGCGACCAGGTTGAGCTGGTAAATAATTTCCCAGAAATTCTTTAAAGTTTTTCTCACCAATAAAGCAGATGCCGGTTGAATCTTTTTTCTTAGCAGTAGCTAATCCTGCTTTCTCTGCAATAGCTCGAACTTCAGACTTTTCTAAATGTCCCAACGGAAACATCGTTTTTTGCAGCTGCTCTTGTGATAACTGACTAAGGAAATAAGTCTGATCTTTGCCATTATCCACTCCTCGCAGCATATGAACAATTCCGTCTTCATCGCGCTTTACACGCGCATAGTGACCTGTTGCCACATAGTCCGCTCCCAATGTCATAGCATAGTCCAAAAAAGCTTTAAACTTAATTTCTTTGTTGCACATGACATCTGGATTCGGGGTTCTACCAGCTCGATATTCAGCTAAGAAATATTCAAAAACGCGATCCCAATACTCTTTTTCAAAGTTGACAGAGTAGTAAGGAATTCCAATCTGATCGGCCACAGCTGCTACGTCTTTATAGTCCTCAGTAGCTGTACAGACCCCATTTTCGTCTGTGTCGTCCCAATTTTTCATGAAAATGCCAATCACGTCATAGCCCTGCTCCTTTAACAAAAGAGCTGTAACTGACGAATCCACACCGCCACTCATTCCGACAACGACACGTGTTTTAGAATGATTACTCATCGTGTTCTCCCATCTTTTCGTTATTTCACGATTGAAGGTCGTGTTTTGCTTTCAACGATTGAAGGTCGCTTAGAGCAAGGTTTATTATAACACGAAATAACCTTAAGAACAAATTTCAATAACCAGATAGCAATAACTTTACACTGCTGTAAACTAAAAATTCAGTGGATGAACTATTAAATTAGTGAATGAAACAATAGAGATCCTATCAAAAGGCCGAATCTAGTGAGCGACTTTGTAGCTTCTATCTATAACCTGAAAATAGTACTTTTAGCTGTAAACTACTATATTAAAGCCTTACTCTCATCACAAAAGAGGCTGGGACAAAAGTCCGACCTCAAATATAAAAAGCGAACAAAACTAGTTTTCTGGTAATCAGAATTCTGCTTTGTTCGCTTTTCGCATTTAATTATAGATTTGAAGGGCTTAATAATTAAGATTTTTAAAAATTGAAATCTTTTTGTCCCAACCTCAATAATTTTTTGTATTTATCAATACCAGCCATTTGCTAACCAGAAAGTCTTAGCAGCTGACCAAGAACCATAACGACCCGCTACATAATCGTCTGCTACTTTTTCTTGATTCTCTGCTGACAAGTCACCATTTAAATATGATAAACTCAATTGGTAACGACCATAATATTGTCCATTTTGGGCTGTATAACTGCCACTTGATTCTTTTTGCGCAATCCATTCTTTTGCAGCTGCATCTTCATTACTCAGACCAGAAGTGGTAGTTGCAGAATTACTTGACTCCGCAGTTGTAGGGCTTGTAGCTGTGTCATCTAACTCCAATACTTGCCCAACACTAATCAGATGAATATTGCTAAGCTTATTTTTCTGAGCAATTTGATCAACTGTTGTATTATGTGATGCAGCAATAGCTGAAAGAGTATCTCCAGATTTTACTGTATAACTATCTGCGTTTGCAAGTGTAGGAAGAAAGAACAGCGCTGTTGCTGCTAAGCTTATTAAACCTACTTTAGTTTTTTTGTTTGTATTCTTTAAATTCAAAATCATTTAGATTCTCCTTTTCTGTGATAGAACTATCATATACCTTAATTATTACTATTGTTTTTTCCTTTCATTAAAAATATTACAAACAAATTGAAGAGAGACTAAAATCCACCCTATATTTATTTGCTTTAAGGTTACTATAAGAAAAGTGACCTCAAAGGAAGTTTAGAATTTACGTCACATTCATTTTATTAGCTAAAAAGGCAGAAAAATATACTGAACTTTGATATAATGAAGATAATAAATTTATAAGGAGTTACGATGAACTCACTAAAATTTCAATCTGTTTTTGATATTATTGGTCCTGTTATGATTGGTCCATCTAGTAGTCATACAGCAGGTGCTGTTCGTATTGGAAAAATTGTTTCATCAATTTTTGATGACGAGCCAACAGAAGTTGAATTCCAACTATTTAATTCTTTTGCGAAAACTTATCGTGGACATGGTACGGACTTGGCTCTTGTAGCTGGGATTCTCGGAATGGATACAGATAACCCTGATATTCCCAATAGCCTAGAAATTGCCCATAAAAGAGGGATTAAAATTGTCTGGACGATTCAAAAAGATAGCAATGCTCCACATCCAAACACAGCTAAAATCACCATTAAAAATGAGCAAAAAGCGATTAGTGTTACTGGTATTTCCATTGGTGGTGGAAATATTCAAGTGACTGAATTAAATGGTTTTTCTGTTTCGCTCAGCATGAATACCCCGACAATTATTATCGTCCATCAGGATGTTCCTGGAATGATTGCTCATGTTACTGAAGCACTTTCTCGTTATAACATCAATATCGCACAGATGAATGTCACAAGAGAAAAAGCAGGTGAAAAAGCTATTATGATCATTGAAATTGACAGTCGCAGCTGTGAAGGAGCTATTGAGGAAATCAGAAAAATTCCTAAACTTCATAATGTCAATTTCTTTAAATAGGAGAGTTTATGTTTTATTCAATCAAAGAATTAGTGGAGCAAGCAGATTTAGACTTTCAGGGCAGCGTTGCCGAACTGATGATTGCTACTGAATACGAACTGACAGGTCGTGAACGAGATGAAGTCTTACGCTTGATGACTAGAAATCTAGAAGTTATGAAAGCTTCTGTCGTTATGGGATTAGATGAAAGTAAATCTCGGAGTGGTTTAACAGGTGGCGATGCAGCCAAACTCCACAAATATATTCAATCAGGAAAAGCTCTTTCGGACTATACTGTCTTAATAGCAGCAAAAAATGCTATTGCTGTCAATGAATACAATGCTAAAATGGGGTTGGTCTGTGCAACACCGACAGCAGGAAGTGCTGGTTGTTTACCCGCTGTCCTTACATCTGCTATCGAAAAATTAAATCTTACTGAAAAACAACAACTAGACTTTTTATTAACAGCTGGAGCTTTCGGTCTAGTCATCGCTAATAATGCTTCTATTTCAGGAGCTGAAGGTGGCTGTCAAGCAGAAGTTGGATCAGCGTCAGCTATGAGTGCAGCAGCTCTTGTTTTAGCAGCAGGTGGTACCCCATTTCAAGCCAGCCAAGCAATTTGTTTTGTGATTAAGAATATGCTTGGATTAATCTGTGACCCCGTTGCAGGTCTAGTAGAAGTTCCCTGTGTCAAACGAAATGCTATGGGAGCTAGCTACGCTTTCATTGCCGCTGATATAGCTTTAGCAGGTATTGAATCAAAAATTCCCGTTGACGAAGTAGTTGACGCTATGTATCAAGTTGGAGCAAGTATGTCGACTGCCTTTCGTGAGACTGCTGAAGGTGGATTGGCAGCTACACCTACTGGTCGTAGATTATCCAAAGAAATTTTTGGAGAATAACTTTCTACACAAAAGGAAAAAGTTTACAGTCCTGTAAATATGAATTTAGACTATGCAAAATTTTAAATATATTTTTTTCGACTTAGATGGAACACTTGTTGACAGTTCTGTAGGAATCAAGAATGCTTTCCAATACGCATTCACTTCACTAAATATCAAAGCCCCTGATAGCAAAGAGCTGGATACTTTCATTGGACCACCTTTAGAAGTTAGTTTCGCTTCTGTAGTGCCAGAGACCAATGTCAATCAAGCTATTGCTTTCTTTAGAGAATACTATAAAAATAACGGTGTTTTTGAAGCTCAACTTTACAAGGGTATAAAAGAACTGTTGTTAGAATTAGAACATTCAGATTACCATGTCTATATTACCACTAGTAAAAATGAACCAATGGCCCATAAAATGGCACAATACCTAGAAATTGATAAACATTTCAATGGTATCTTCGGCTCTCTTCCAAATTCTTATCATAAAGCAGATGTTATAACTCGTGCTTTAAATAATTCTCATGCTAATCTTGAACAATCTATCATTGTTGGGGATACAAAATTTGATATAATTGGTGGAAAATCAGTCGGAATTGCTACTTTAGGAGTTCTGTGGGGATTTGGAAACAAGAAAGAATTAACTGACAATGAGGCAGATTTTATCTCAGATTCGCCTCAGAAAATTTTAACAGCTTTGGTAAATAATACTTTACATGAATTGTAAACCATATTTACAATATACAATCAAAGATTCTAAAACAAACAACTATGTTTGCTAAGTCAATCACCCATAGAAAAAGACGAATCATTTTTGAACTGCACCCCAAAAGTTAGACAAGAAAACTC
>NZ_KV826431.1:0-13856 GCF_001835915.1 Streptococcus sp. HMSC034E12 | reverse complement strand
ATACCTTCAAGTTCTATGTCTCCTTTTGGGATAGCAAAATAGAATCGATTAGGTTCGTCTGGCAATTCCAATTTATAAGGTTCTTTCGCTGAAAGCAACATTGCAACATGTTCTCTTAGAGCGTTTAGGTTTGTGTCCTCAATTTCAGGGTATTCAATCGTATCAACAAACATTTGAGATTCCATAGCGCGTGAAGCTAAAGCTACTTTAATTTTAATTATTTTGGCTCCGTAAGAGACTTCTTGTAAGTCTACTCCGGTTTCAACTAAATCTTCAGTTGTAAGTATGCGTTCATTCCCAATTGTTCGTTTAATTTCTAAAATATTCAAAAAAGGCGACAAATCAACACCCTTAAATGTAAATTTAGACATTATCTTTTATCCCCCAAACTAGATTTTCAAGTCGTTGTCTTCCGTTTTGATAATCGGTTATATCATCACCAGTTGCTCTAGCAAACTCTCTGCTATTAACCTTAATAACAGTATCTCTCGAAGCAAGCTCTTTGATTACAGCCAACGATTCTTTGATGATTTCTGCCTGCTCGCTGTCTTGTTTGCGATATGTCATTTCAACCGAACTTGAGTAACGTCCCGTATCAAAGTTATACGCCAAATTATCTCTCATCATGTCATTTACTTGCATATTAAATTGTTCGATACCATCAAACATATTATTCATGGCTTTTGTGACAAATTTAGTGCTTTGGTCGATACCGACAGCCACACCTTGACCGATGAATAGCCCAACTTCATCGCGAAATAGTCGCGATGGTGAGTGGATTTTAGCCTTAGCTTGTGCTGCACGTTCTGCTTGTGCTACAAGAGCGTTAGCCGCAGCCGTAACAGCTCCCAACGCTGAATACATACCAGCAGCGAGACCTTGACCGATCATAGCGCCAATATAACGCATTGACCCAACACCTGCCATCGCCGTTGAGCGGATCGCGCTGACCATGTTGGATGTTGCAGCTGTAGCTGAGCCAACACCCGAACGAATACCGTTTGTCACACCAGTAGAAACGCCTCGTCCTGCTTGTTGACCTGCTTGAGTCATCTGGGTTGCTGACTGCCTTACCACTGACACCATTTGCTGCATACTTGAGCGCATGGTTGAGACTGCTTGTGTCATGGCAGAGCGTACAGCAGAGTTAAGCTGACTCATTGATGAGGTAGCGGCACTTGAGATGTTAGCAAAGCCTGAGGCAACCATTGGCGCTGATGTGGCTAGTTGCATGATTGCAGCTGTTGCCATAGCCGCTGAGCTAGTGATGGCTGTAAATTGACTAGGGATTGAACCTATTACACCAGCTAAAGCACCCACAATACCAGTGATTGCCATAAAGCCTGCTGACATTGCAGAGGCTCCAGCTTGCGCCATCATCATTGAGGTAGACAAGGTTGTAATTCTGCTTTGTAGAGTTGTAATGCTAGCCGTTGAACCTGCAAGACCTACAAAAGATGTCATAACAGCACTAGCAAAAGTTCTCATAGCAGACCCCGCTGTAGTCATTACTCCTGGCAATGAGACTACACTTGAGTTAAGGGTACTGAATACGCTAGGGAGTGTCTGCATGGCCACACTAGCCGTCTGAGCTGATGTAGCAATGAGCTTCAACCCAGTTCCTGCCTGTTGCAAACCTGGACCCGCTGAGGCGATACCTGAGCCAGCAATAGCCGCTAAACCAGTTGCTACGGCCGCCAAAGTTCCAACCAAGTCACCAAGTTTAAGGTCAACAAGGATTTTGATACCTTGCGCCATCTGCTTAACACCTTTACCAGCATTAAGAGCCGCATTTCCCATTGAGTCAAAAATCCCTGCAACACCATCTAAAACATTGCGAACTGCATCACCAAAACCAGTGATAACACCTTTGGCACTATCCAAGATGTTACTGATTTGTTCACCAAGTGTTTTGAATAAGTTTGAAATCGAGTCAATAATTGGGCTGATTTGACTGATTAAGTTGTTGAATGCATCTACGATTTGAGAAAGCACGGGAGCAACCGCAACCACCATTTCAGTAATTGATGGAATGAATGGAGCGAGCGCTTGGATGATTTGAACAATCGCATTAGAGACTACTGTCACAATCTGAACGAAAGCACTACTAATAATTCCAACGATTGGTGTAATAGCTGTAGCAATTTGAGAAATCGCCGAACCAAGCGCTGTAATGATTGGTGGAAGCGTGCCTAAAATTGAGGTGAAAGCATCGCCTAACGCTGTAATAGCTGGTGCTGTTGCACCAATGGCTACACCGACCGCAACCACCAAAGGCGCTAGGTTAGCTAATGCACTTGTGACAACTGGCAATACACCAGAAACTGTTACAATTGCTTGAGCGAAAGCACCAATAATTGCTGCTGCTACTGTTGCAAAAGCTGTACCCAATGCTTGTATCATCACAGACACACCTGCGCTGTGTTCAGCCAATAAAGATAGCGATGCCACAATAATGCCAATTCCAGCACCAATCCCGACCGCTGCAATACCTATCGCTGCACCGAACGAAAGCAATGTTGCGGGATTTATTCCTTTTAGTCCTTGCATCAATCCTTTTAGCGCTGCACCTACACCTTTTCCAAAGCCTTCAAAAGTCTTACCTAAACCTGTAAGAGTCTTGCCTATACCATCAAAGATGGATTTGAAAGATGTACCTACACCCTTGATAAGATTTGTTAAACCACTAAAAAGTTGAGCAATCGTACTTTTAGAGCGACTAACGCTATTTGTTGTTCCGTCCAGACTATCTTCAGCATTCTTTTTAAACAGTTTGAATGGGTTAAACGATTTGATAAAGTCCAAACCTTTCATTCCAGTAGAAACTAATTTTGTACCTGCTGAAAAGGCTAGAAGTCCAGCAATACCACCAACTAGAACATTGGTAAATCCTTGGACAATGCTTGGGTCTAAGCCTGAAACAAAGTCAGCTACTGCGGTTGCAGCCTGAGAAAGCCACTTCACTATATTACCTAGCACTGTCCCTAGAGTAGTTAGCACCTCCGTAGCTGTTAAGCTCTGCCATACATGGCTGATAGCTCCAGCGATACTCTGAACAGTACCGACAAAAGCTGTTACTGCCCCAGTATTAGCGAAAGCAGCCCAAAACGTTTGAGCCTTAGTCACTAACTCTGAGATAAAACCGCTAACCTTTGAGATGATACCCTCGACATTAATGCCATCTAGGAATTTACCTAGACCATCAGCCAGCTTGTCAAAGTTAATTTTTTCAAGAGCGTCAGATAAAGCATTGACTGCCTTGATACCAAACTGATTGAGTTTCTCAAAGGCTGGCATGAGCTTATTAGAGAGGCTTTCTTTTGCCCCGTCTATAGCCTGATCAACCGTTTTGAACTCCGTAGCCATCTTTTGGAAAGCGTCAGAGTTCCCTGCACGGTTCATGGCGTCAAAGAATTCTTCGGTATTAACTTTTCCGTCTTGAACAGCGGCTACTAATTCATCAGTTGACATGCCCATCTCTTTGGCAACTGCCGCCATACCAGCGGGCGCTTGTTCCATCATGATTTTAAAATCCATCCAAGCAACTTTAGGCTTACTTGCCATTTGTGTTGCTTGAGTAGACAATGATTTCATGGCTTGAGTTGGGTTTTCCGCTGAAGCCGCTAAACCACCAAAGGCTTTAACCAAGCTACCAACGTTTTTAGTACCAACTGCATCAAGTTGAGAGTAGGTACTTGCCATATCGGAAGCTGAATAAATGGTTTTAGTCGCAAAATCTTGCATTTCGGATTTAGCAGCAGCTATTTGTTCGCTTGAACGTCCGAAAGCTTGCAAATTACCCTCAAAAGTTTTCCAAGCCTTTTGAGAGCTATTCAATTCTCCCGCCATCGACGAAATGCCAGAAGTAACAGAGCTGATGCCAGATGTCAACGCGGAACTAATCAGATTTGCCCCAAGAACAGATTTAAAGACAGAGCCTACCTTGCCTGCCATGCTCGTTAAACCTGATACTGATTTTTCAGCATTTTTAAAAGCGCTAGAAAATCCGCTGTCTCTTGCTTTTAATATTGCCTCTACTGTATATGATGATGGCATTAGTAATCTCCTTTCTCGTATTCTTTCATTCTTTTGGCGATAGCTATTAGATCGCTATTGACAGGCGTTCCGAAACTACCACCCAAAACAGCGTTTCTTCGTTTAGCTTCATCGTAAAAGTCATCAAATTTCTTGTAAATATATTCTTTACCATTTCTGTCGGTAGCTTTAACGATACGGTTTAGATAAGCCTGCACATATAGTTCTTGCTCGCGTTCAAGGCGTTTCATCGTATAGCCGCGTTTTCTTATTCTAAATTCTTTCACGGTCATTCTTTGCGCCTCTATAAAATCTGTCACGCCAAACAAACCAAAAATAGTAGCTAACATATCCTCATAAACTTCTTGCGAGCTGTTGGATACTGTTGTTTTTACAGACCCGTTTCTTCCAGAGTTTTTGTGACTTTTAGCTTTGTCATCGGTGCAGTCTTTAATGCAGATAAAAAATCATCAAAGGTTTTTTCTAAATTATCACCTTGCTCTTCAATCCATGCCTCAATATCCACAAGGCTTGGAATAGTTTTTAGTGTATGAGTGGCTGACAAAATGATGTCTGCAAGAACAACTGGGTTGAAATCCTTTAAATATAGAACGGCTGATTGAATACCCATTCCAAACGTCAGACCGTTTCCTTTAGCTTCGTAGCGTTTATCCATTTCACGGATAAAGTCAAGCCCAAAATGTAAGTCGTATTTTTTGCCATTGATTTCAATTTGTTTCATGTTTTTCTAACTCCTTAAAAAAATAAGAGGGAAATCTCCCTCTTAAAGAATTGCTGTAGTGTCAGCAAATGCGTATTGAACAGCTTTTTGCTGTGCTTCTGTCAAAGTTGCGTATCCATCAACTGGTTTCCCGTCAATGGTCATTTCGGTTGAAACCGTGATAAGGTCTTCAACGTTCGCTGGGACTTCCCAACTAGATAGTGAGCCTTGCATATATTTAGCCGGATATTTTTCACCTTGTTTTTTACCTGCTAAATCAATTTCCCAAACTTCTAGCTTAAAACCGTCTAAAACCGATTTTTCAAGCATTAGATTGAGTTCGTCACGACTAGATACAGCTTCAAGCTCTAATGTAGCTTCAAGACCGCCGTCACTTGTTACAGCACCGTCTTTGGTCTTTTTCACATCATTCGAACGTTCATATTTTAGTTTATGTTCGACTTGCAACGCTAACTTCGCAGCTGCAGTCTTGTCCCCAAGTTTGCGGAACATCAAAATTTTATCTTTTCCGTACATATTTATCATTTTCCTTTCTTAATGAAATTTGAATTTTAAATCAAGAATGCCATGATAGAGCATTTCTTGAGTTGAGTTATCTTTTATGATTTGCGTTGGACTAGACAAATCCATTGACCACCTTGTCCTGTTAATCTGCTTAATCATGGAAAACTCAGTCATTAGCTTGCCGATCCAATCGGACATCAGTTTTCTGTCATTGATTTTTCCCCACACATCAACCTGAGCCGATACTGTTCCTACCAAATAAGACTTAGTAGGTTGCGGCACAATTTGAGTGTATGAAACCACCATAAAAGGGTAAGGTGTGCCGTCCGGTGGCAGAAATGGATAGGCAGTCAGTCCCAATGCATTCGACCGCTTAATCAGTTCATCATGGATTTGTTGGTCGGGTTGTTTAATCGACAATTGCAGCCCTCCTCAATTCCGCTATGAATTGCGGTTCAATTTCATCCATTGCTGGCTTCATAAATGGCTGAGCTTCCATTTTTCTAGTTCCTTTCTCAAGATACCCAGAATATTCTGTGCTGGCTTCAACTTTAGCAGCGAGGCCATCGTCGATTATTTCAAGGTTGATTCTTCGTGCAGTCGCTCCTGTTGCGTATCCCTTAGTAAAGACAGCATGCCTTTTAGCTGAGTTTTGGAGTTTTCCACCAAAATTCCTCACAATCGCTTTGTGAGCCTTCATGTTAGCAGCAGCCTGCAGGGCTTTTGTCAATGGTTCAGATCCTTTAATAGTTAATTCAGCCATTTTTTACCTCGCTTACATAAAAAGCAGTCATGCCATTGGTGTGATTAGGCTCTCTGACAATATAAAAAGGCTGACCATTTATCAAAATACGGGCAACCTTATCTTTACATTGTCTAACCCTCACAACCTTAGTAACTTCTTTTAACTTATCGCCAAGCAAATTCTGCAACTGTGCGCTGGGTGGTCCAATGTTACATGGTACTACCTTTGTCACTTCACCGCCACCTACCATTTTCCCTAATTCAGCGTCATAGCGCGGTTTTTCGCTTGGTTTGATAATAAGTGTGCAACGCTTATTCATTCTCATAACATTTTAAACCCCGCCTGAAAATCACTTGAAAATTGCCGTTGAATAACTTTGTCATATACTGCGAAGTCATCAATCTCAAACGACATATTCAATCCTTCCACATTTTGGGAAGCCATGCCCTCAGAACCAAGTTTGTTGAATCTTTTGACCATAACTTCCACAATTATGTAGTTTAATTTTTCTGGAATGCTATCTTGCTTTGAATAAGCCTTGAAATGGGCTTCTGTCAAGTCCTGAATAACAGACAAGAGATTATCTTGCAAGTTATCCTCGATACCTAACAGAGCCTTTACTTGCTCAATAATCGTCATGTTATTATTCCTCCAATGCGCTGATTAAACCTGCTTTATCAAGCCCAGAATAGCCCGTCACGCCGTTTTCTTTGGCAATCCCTCGTAACTCCTGCACCGTCATATCAGACAGCGCAGAGGGGCTTTCTGCCACCTCTACGACTGGCTCAGGAGCTTGCGGGTAGTGCCTACGCAGCAACATCCCCATTAAGCACCTCCGAATTTAACAACCTTAGTTGGGTCATACAGATAGACACCGTAATGTTCGTCACCTGTGATGACTGTTGTTTTCTTCAAGATGTCACGGTCTGTTTCGATTGCAACATCACGCTTGAGATTGATAACGAATGCGCCGTATTTAGCAACATCGGTCGTGTCGTTTGCAGTTGGTGATACTTTAACCAAGAAGCCTTTGCCCTTTTCGACTTTCTTAGTGCGGACGATTTGCACACCGTGAGTTTCGCCAAAAGTTCCTGATACTACTGTATTAGCTCCGATTTCAGAGCCAGACAGCCAGTTCTTGATAGTGTCAGCTCGCAAGTCAATAGCGTCAGCAGGGTTGATAAGAGCGACATAGTTTGCATCTTCTTCGTCGTCAAACACTGCCAAGGCTTTATCCAACGCTGCGCCAGTTGTTGGAGCTTCCGTTACAAACTGAGTTGCTTTCTTAGCTTCTTCAATCAAATCATTGTCTACCTTGTTAGCCAACGCCAAAGCGATTTGTTGTGTTGCTTGACCGACTGGATCGCCATAACCAGACAAGACAGCTTCGTCTGTCAGTTCGATACCTTTACCAGCTTTCTTGATAGTCATAGTAGACTTAGCAGTCGTCAGTTGGTCTGGCTCGATTGCTACGCCCTCAGCAACGTCTTTAGCGTCACCAGAATACACCCATTTAGGAACTGTGATAGTGCTTCCTGGTTGTCCTACAAGCTCACGTTCGACGTATGCGAGCGGCGTGAATTTAATCATTTTAGGAAGTTTAGCTGATACCATGTCAGCCATTACTTCGGGGTTAATCATCTGTGCAAGTTGTGTTTGTGTCATTTATGTTTATCCTTTCAGTTGTGCGTATAGTTCTGGATTGCTATGCAATAACTCGTTGCGGTCTTTGTAACCCATGCGGTCAAATTGTTCTTTGGTAATTGCTCCTGCAGTTGATTGCTCAACTTTGCGAGGAGTTTTCCCTTTCAGCATTTCTTTGACCTTGTTGTCTGCTAGTTGGTTGACTAGCTCTGCAAAGCCATTTACAGCTTCCTGCGTGCGTTCTGCATCGTCTTTCACGACCAAGGCAAGGATTTCATCACTTGCTGCAATACCGCTCTCAGAGAGCATTTTAGACGCTTCTTTTTCAAGTCCGCTGCGATTGATTTTCGCTTCGAGTTCTGCGATGTATGCCGCTTGTTTTTTTGCTTCATACTCTGCTTTTTCATCAGCGTTCATCTTCCGCAGTTTCTCAGCTTCGTCCATTTTGGCTTTGTATTCTTTTTCTGCTGAGCGTTTTGCTTTTGCCTTTTCTTTTTGGATAATAGCGTCTAGCTCTGCTTGTGTGAATGTCTTTTCGGTAGTTTCTGTCTGTTCTTGAGCGCTAGCTTTCTCATTTACTTCTTCAACTACTGATTGTTCTTTCGTTTCTTCTGCCACTTTTGGCTACCTCCCTTTTAAGTCCCGAGTGGACTGATAACCTTGGCTTTTAACGTCTTCAAAGTTCGGACAAAAAGAAAACCAGTCGAATTGACTGGTTTGAATTATGCAACTCAAGTAGCAGTCTATTCCTGCCAGTCAAGATGTTGGATCACCTCTCAATCTCTGTTTTTGCGTTTAACTTCATCAATCCCTGACAGTAGGCCGATTGTCATCGCATACCCAAACAAAAGGATAAGGAATAAACAGACAACCCCTGCAGTGACTGATACGACATTCCAGATATTCATTGCATCACCTCACTTGACTTTTTTTACAAACAAAAAAAGCCGTAAATCTACGACTTTTTATATATTCAATATGCGTAACCTGCATCCTTCTTCATGGCATCAAATTCGTGCTTTAGCGTTTCATCTGTGAGATATTCTTCTGCCAAAGGGCCAAATCCAAATCCTTTTGGGTTTGTTAAGATCTCAATAACTTCTGCTTGATCTTCTGCAGTTGGTTCATTTGGGAAAGGCATCCACTTATAAAAAGAATCTAAAAGGATTTCAACAACAAAACCTTTTCTCTCTTTATCGACTAGAGCGCAACGGCCATCTTCGAGAGTGACCAATATATTATTTTTCGATTCATCGACACCGATGATTTTATTCAATTTGAACAAATTGATCACCTTCTTTCACATACAGGTTAATACCAAATTCCTTCAACGACTGGATTTGCTTCTTGCTTGGTTCGTTTTTCGTAAAATACATACTTGAAACATCCGATAAATTAACATCACCATGATATTGCGCTTCGAGATAACGCACACCAAGAACCTTGCTTGCCTCTTCTGGTGTTTCGATTTTGCCAGTTTTGAGCAAATCTACCGTTTCTTTAAGAAACCTTTTGTCGATACTAACCAAATTCGGTCTGTTTGGGTTATCTGCAACAAGCTTTTTAGAGACTGCAGGACCAAGGCTGTTGTTTACTGTGAATGTTGTCTTGTTCGCCACTTTGTCTTTTACAAAGTGGATGATAACATCACCATATTGACCAACACCCCCCCAGCTTGTCGAGTTGTGGGTGTAATCTTTGATAGCATCCTTGTTTCCGAAGTAGCCATACTTTTCAAACTCGGATTTCTTCAAGCGTTTGCCAGACAAACCAAACAATTGTTTTGTAGCTTGTCTTCTGTATTTTGCATTGAGAGTCCCGCCACTCGTTCCAGTTTCGAATTGGTTCATAAACTTGCCAGATTCTATCAGTTTATCGATATTCGCATATTTAAAACGCATAGAATAAGCACTGTTGTCTATTACTTTTTTTAATACCTTGCTTGATACTTTAATTTCATCATCGGTTAGCTGGCTTTCTATATGACTATTATACCACTTTTTAGCGTTGTCAACAAAATTTTGCAAAGTTTTGTGAGTTAAATCTAAACCATAAGAAAAACCTGTCCCAATAGATGGAACTTTTTCAATATATTTAGTTTTTTCGCCTCGCTTATCACTTTCTGTCTGTAGACTATCAGCACTTGCTTTAATCAAGCGCTCGTATTCTTTCTCTGACATCGAAAAATGAGCGGCAGTCGAGCATCGACAATGCGGGTGCATTGGTGCAGCATTCTCCCCTGGCAACATATCAGCCACTTTAAAGATTTTGCCGTCTAATGGCCTGCATATATCACACGCTTTCGGCTCTGCGATAAACTCGTATTCGTCGTAACCATTAGCAATGTATGACTGTCTTTCCGCTTCGGTAGCAACTCTAGCTCCCTCTGTTACAGCTAAGCGTTTAGCTTCGCTAGCAGATACCCCAAACTCTTTCCTGATTTTGCTAATCATGGTGGTCGGGTTTCGACCTTTAAGCAAATAATCTTCTGTCATTTGAGCCACAATGCCCCTCAAAGCGTCTTGTCGTTGCCATATACGATTAGACCATTTAGCGCCTTTAAATGAGGTGTTTAAGGTTGTTTGAACTACCTTTTCAATTTGACTAGATGAAAGCACCGAACGACCAAGCAAGCCAGACTGTGTCTTTAGTGCTTGGGTATATTCATCATTCAAAAACCGCTCTGTCACCTTATGTTCTGCGTCACCTAAAGCCACCATTTCCAAATCAAGCTGATACTGTAGCAATTCCAAGCGGTTCATTTTCATTTTGAGGTTGTAAAGGCTCAATTCAGAGTTTGCTTTGGCTGAAAAGTCTTTTTCGGCAACATAACGCTTAGCTTTTTCCTCAAATGCCTTGACATCCATTCCATCAACTCTAGCTTTAACCTCTGATAAAGGCAAGTTGTTCTTACTTGCGTAGCGTTCTGAAAAGGCTCTAATTTCCTTTTCTAGCTCTTTAAAGTGATAATTGTACAATCTTGTCATCTCGTCAGATAACGTTGCGTCACGCTCCATTCTGGCTAACTGCTCAGCTTCTATGCGCTTCTTCCAGTAATCATTGACCATCTGCAATCACTTCCTGACTGCCAACATTCAAATCTTTATCAGCCACACGTTCATTCAAGGCAATTTTCTTAGATAATAGACTAGAGCTTTCTTCCTCTTTTTCCATTTTAGCCAATTCTTCTTGTGGGTTATCCACAATTGACAACACAGATAGCTTTGTCTCGTTAGACACTTGACCCGACAATTGGCCAACAACTTGAGCTTCTTCCAAAATGTTGCGTGGTACGTTGCGCGTGAATTTATACTTGATACCAGTCCAACCATCACTTGGAACAGTTGCCATAGGCACATTAAAGACAATCTCATACAATCGATTAAAAGCAGACTGCATTTTGCGGTCTTTCATTTTGGCCAGATTATCCATAGCTTGCAGTTTGAAAGCAAGAGCCGTTCCTGAAGCGTTCCCAAAATCTTCTTCGGATAAATTTGCAACCATCGAAACCGCAAAAATGGAATCTTTGAGCAATGCAATCAGATTTTCTTGAGTTGTGTCTGAGTTTGGTTTTTCCAAAAATCCGACATCTGGCAACGTTCCATCACTACCATTTTTCCACAAGTTAAAAATGCGGTTTTCTCTGATTTGGTCAGCCATATCATCTTTGAGTTCCACGCCAACGATTTTTAGATAAGCGTCCGCGAAATAGTCTACATCGTTGGCTTTCTCGCTAGCTGCTTTATTCAAAGCGTTGATAAGCGTCTTGACACTATCAAAGACACCTTGACGTTCTTCGTTTTCAATCAGCTCAACTACTGGCAATTTGTCATAAATGTGTTGAGTTCGTTCTCCAAAAGCAACACTTCCGCCTAACTGGACTGTGATGTCAATAACTTCATCAGCAGTAATCACTTGACCGTAGCTTGTAACTTCTCCTTCGTTAAAAGCGTATCTGACCGCAAATAAGGGTTTCTCTTCGATTGTGTTATCATGAACGATAAACATATTGATTGGACTATTATAAGTCGTTCTAGTGTTTCCTGACTCATCTTGATAAACATACAAGAAAGCATGACCGAAAATGTCGGACATTTTAGCAAGCTCGAACTCGCTATCTTCCATGTCGTTGATTTTGCGAAAATTTGCAATGAAATCAGAGATAATCTCTTCATCGTGCGTGATTTTTACCGGCACGCCAATCTGATAGCCGCTAAATGTATCGACAATATACTTTGCGTAGTTAATGACTAAGCGATTATCGGGCTTCCAAGCCTCTTTTTTAGCACTTTTCAAAATCTCATGCTTTGACATATACATATCTTCATTTTCGATATAGCCTTTAAGCAAATTTGACCGATGAAGTTTAACAGCCTCTGACACTAATTCTTGTGTCACTTCTTCTGCTGATGTTGTAAATAACTTGCGCTTGTTTAGACTGACTAGCGTCATCAAAAACCTCCTTTAAATACTTTAATTCGGCTACCAATACCCATAATTTTTGAGTAGATAGCATAGCGTAGAGCGTCCAGCACATCGTCAAACTCTTTCAATGGTTCGTCCTTTGTGCTATTTGGTTTCCACTTATACTGATAAATTTCATCGAAAAAGCGAGGGATAACCCCACGCTTGATAAACAATTTTTTCTCTTTAAACAATTTGGCTATGGTTTCAATTCCAGCAATCACAGACTTATCAGCATTGACCGTTTCAATTCCTTCGTTGTTAAAGCGGTCAACGTGTTCTGGACGAGCTGAATCTGCGTAAAATGTGATATTCCCGTACTTCTCCTGAAATTCTTTGGCACGTCTTACCCACCAATCAATCTCTTTGTGCTTCTCGGCGATGCCGTCTACAAGATAGTAATTTCCTTGACTATCTTCTCCGACAACAACAATAGAGCCATAATGGTCGTATCCCCAGTCGATGCCAGCGAAGTAATTAACCATATCTGGTAGCGTATCTACTTCGTGGACATCTTTATTATAATCTGCATAGATAGCACCTTCAGCAATCGTCCACAAACCTAAGATGTCTCTATCATAGAATTTACCTTGCGGTGTAGCTGCTTTAATTGATTCTCGATAGCGTTCAGACAAGAATGTATTATCATCTAACTGAAAACCAAAATCGATAATTCCGTCTTTATTCTTTCCGATATAATCTGTTTTCAACCAATGATTTGGATTGTCTGGATTGCTATCCCACACTATCCTAGCACCTTCACCAGAACAGCGAGAAATGATTTCTTTAAAGACAATCTCATTAGCAAGCGAAGCTTCATTGACGTAAGCACCAAACGAAGTAAACCCACGAGCACGCTTTAAGCCAGAAATAGAACCAGTGTACACTTGTACCACCTTTACACCACAAAACGTGAAAGAACCATGTTTATCGTATTTTGGTTCAAAACCGTATTTGTTGTAAAGCTCTTGCAAAACGTTATTTTGAATCGATGTGCTAGAAGTACCTGCTAAAATGTACATTGGTTCGTCGATACCAAGCTTATCAGCAATTTTGCGGACACGTTTTAATTCAGAGACAAATGTATCATTATTGACTACTGTCTTACCAGCACGTTTAGCACCGTGCAAACCACAAATAAACCAATCATGTGTCCAAATATACTTCAAAACCGCTAATTGTTTTGGAGTGTATAGACTACTTAAATCAACTGTCATCTACTATAAGCTCCTTAACCTTTTCAAGGAAATCAGCGATTTTCTCATCTTGCCCCTCGGAACCACCAACCTGTGATTGTAGTTTTTCAATCTCAAGTTTAAGTTTTTGAAGTTCGAGTTTAGTTGGATAGCGTTTCATAAGCTCGCTACCAGCTTTAATGACCTCTGCAATTGACGGTTTCTTTTCGATTGTTACGAATTCGCCAGTTATTTGATTAAGTTCTGTTACTTCCTCTGTCAGCTCTTGTCTCAAAATACTTGTGAACACTTGCAACACCTCATCTGCTTTAGCGATTTTATGTTTCTCTAATTCAGCTAGTCTCTCATCAATGTAAAATTTTATTCTCGTATTTTCTAGTAATTTATGTGAGTTGGTTTTAGCATACTTCTCACTATATCCAGCCTTTTGCGCCGACTGATAAGCATTTCCAGAGATGATGTACTCATCTGCAAATCGTCTCTGTCTCTCATTCAATTTTCCATCACCTCCTGACAACTAAAAAGA